>JALWTK010000030.1 GCA_027082875.1 Sulfurimonas sp.
GTAACAGATGAGCTGACTGGTCTGATGTGGCAAGATGATGCAGCTGCAGCGAGTGTCACAAAACAATGGCTGACAGATGAAAATTACAATACTTGCAGTAATGACACAAGTTCACCTGCGTGTTATGATACAAGCGGAGATACTGCAGCGACTTACTGTTCAGAACTCACGCTTGGAGGCTATACTGACTGGAGACTTCCAACATCAACTGAACTAGAGGGGATAGTTGACTATGGTAGATACTACCCATCGATAGACACTACTTATTTTAACAATGTTAGCTCTAACCGTTATTGGAGTTCTACTACCCTTGAGGGCAACAAGCTCTATGCGTGGATTGTCCGCTTCAACTATGGCCCTGTGGTCAACAACAATAAGGACGTTAACTATTATGTCAGGTGTGTTAGAGACGGAGAGTGAAATATTTAGTTTTGAAAATATCTACAACTCCTATATGGAGTGTAGAAAAAACAAACGCAATACTCATAATGCATTAGCCTTTGAAATAGACTTAGTCCAAAATCTTTGGCAACTGTGTGATGACTTAAACAATGGAAAATACAAGATTGGAAGAAGTATTTGTTTTTTGACAACTTCTCCAAAACTAAGAGAGGTTTTTGCAGCTGATTTTAGAGATAGAATAGTGCATCATGTTTTAGTAAAAGATCTAGAGAGAATTTTTGAACCAAAGTTTATAAGTGATGTATATAACAACAGAAAAGGGAAAGGTATTCACAATGCTATGAAAAAAGCTCAGAGCTATATGAATGCTACTTATGGAGGTTACTACTTGCAGTTAGATATAAAAGGTTTTTTTTATAATCTTGACAAGAATGTGCTTTTTAAGCAGATACTCAAAGAGATAGATGATGAAAGAGTACTCTATCTAGGACATAAGATAATCTACCATAACCCTACAAAGAACTACACCTTTAAAGGCAATAGAGCTAAGTTAAAACTACTGCCAGCACACAAAACACTTTTTAAAATGCCTGAGTATAAAGGCTTACCGATAGGAAACCTAACAAGTCAGTTTTTCGCTAACATCTATATGAACGAGTTTGATAATTATGTAAAAAGAATTTTAAAAGTAAAATATTACATAAGATATGTTGATGACTTCGTACTTTTTGACACTTCAAAAGAGAGACTTCAGAAACTCTACATAGAGATACAAACATATCTCAAAAAGAACCTAGCCTTAGAACTACGAGCAGATACTAGACTAGCGAAACATTCACAAGGTTTAGACTTTTTAGGCTATATTATAAGAGAAAACTATGTACTTACAAGAAAAAGAGTAGTCAACAACTATAAGCAAAAAAAAGCAAAATATCTAGATGAATACGAAAGACAAAAAGGAAAAATGAGCCTTTTGGAGATAAAAGAGTTTTTATCTGTGAAAGCTTCATTTGAGTCTCATATACAGCACTCAAACAGCTACAACCTTTTAAATACCATAGGAGCGATAGATGAAAATAATCCTTTTGATTATGATAGGGCTTAGCCTTTTAAAAGCTGAGTTTTTAAAAAGTGGAGATATAGTAAAAGACAGTATCTCAAAACTAGAATGGCAGGATGATGCAGTGGGCTCAACTATGGTGTGGGAGGATGCCATCACATACTGTGAAGATTTGAGCTTGGGTGGATATAGCGACTGGAGACTTCCAAATGTAAATGAGTTAAAAAGCATTGTAAATAGGGCTAAAGTAAATCCAGCTATAAAAGATGGATTTGAAAATGTTAGCTCTAACCGTTATTGGGGTTCTACTACCGTTGAGGGCGACGAGCGCGATGCGTGGATTGTCTACTTCAACTATGGCGGTGTGTACTACGGCCGTAAGGACTATGGCTATTATGTCAGGTGTGTTAGAGACGGACAGTGATTTGATATTTGTTTTATATTAAGTTTTTTTCTTAACTCTGTATAGTATCCTGCAAAGCTGAAATTCCAAAAAAGACGAAAAAACGCAGTAACTTATACTTACGTATACTCAGTTATAGCAGAGAAAATAATAGTAATTATTTTAGGTTATTAA
>JALWTK010000031.1 GCA_027082875.1 Sulfurimonas sp.
TAATAATTATAATACTATAGTTTTAAGATAAATTGATATTATTTTTTAGATAAGTAGTTTTAGAAATTTTTATTTTATAAGTGGGAAATGAAAAAGAGGAGAAAAGTTTTACCAAGAGAAAAACTCTTGATAAAGATAGAAAGGAGACGATTAACGCTTAGAGAACTGACGAGAACGACGAGCTTTACGCTTACCTGGTTTCTTACGTTCAACAACACGAGCATCACGAGTCATCATACCTTCTGGCTTGAGAACTGCTTTTACTTCTGGGTTGAATGCTACAAGTGCACGAGAAATACCGTGACGAAGTGCATCAGCTTGACCACCAAAACCACCACCTAAAGTAGTAGCAACGATGTCAACAGACTCAGAAAGCTTAGATACAGCTAGTGGTTGTTTAACACGAAGTTTTTTCGCTTCAAGTCCACCTAGCCATGCGTCTAATGAAAGACCATTGATTGTGATTTTACCAGTTCCTGGAGTTAACCATACTTTTGCGATTGACGCTTTACGACGTCCTGTTGCATAAATTGTATTTGCCATATGTAAATCCTTACTTAGCTATTTGTGCAGTGTGAGGGTGTTCTGCACCTGCATATATTTTTAGTTTTTTAAGCATTTTAGCACCAAGCTTAGTCTTAGGAAGCATACCACGAGCAGATAACTTATAAAGTTTCTCTGGGTTTTTCTCTAAAAGCTCAGTCATCTTAACACTCTTAGTTGAACCGAAGTAACCTGAGTGAGAGAAGTACTCTTTGTTTGCTATCTTTCCAAGTCCGTTGAACTTAGCTTTAGAAGCATTGATGATAACTACATAGTCACCACAGTCAATGTTTGGAGTCCAACATGGCTTGTTTTTCCCGCGAAGAAGAGTAGCAACTTCAGTCATCATACGACCAAAAGTTTTTCCCTCAGCATCAATCAAAATCCATTTTTGATCAATTTGTTCAGCAGATGCAATTTTAGTAAATTTCATTTTGAACCTTTTTTTAAGTGATTTATTTAAAAGTAAACGCGAACGCTTGTTTTATTTGCGAAAGTATAGCTTTTAAAACTTAAACAAACCAAAATTTAAGGATTTTTTAATTAAATTTTACTGAATTTCAATTTTTATTAAGAAAAAGAAGAGTGAGTGTAAATAGTAATTAAATCTACTATTAGTTATAATCTCAAAACTAAAACATTATTATACATCATAGAAGGAAATACTGCGTGAAACTTTTTCATTTTAAAGCTTTAACTCTCTCCCTATTCACACTTTTTTCTACATACCTTTGGGCAGAATCAACTATAAAATCTTCACTCAAATCAAACGGGGAACTCATTTATCATTTACCTCAGCAAAAAGTCGACTCAATAGGTCAATTTTTTAGTGAAGGAAACTTTTATGGACGACTAAGAAGTCATACCTTTGTACTCTCAACAGATGATGCACTTTTACAACATATCAGCGAGGGAAGTGTCAGTAAACCTGTCTCAGCACTCGGAGCATCACTACTCTATAAGAGTGCCAACTACCACGGTTTTGACTTTAATGTAGGATTCTATGCCTCTTATGCTTTTTTTAATAACAATGACATTCTTTCTATCTATGGAGTCAAAGCAAAAGACACTTTTAGTCGCTTTAACTATGCCAACTATGATGAGCAGTACATGGCAGTTCTCGGTCAAGCAAATATTGGCTACAGACTCAGCAAAACAAAACTGACTGCTGGTCGCCAACTTGTTGAGACTTTTTATACTCGAAGTAATGACACAAAGATGATACCAAACACCTTTGATGGTGTAGTAATTAGCTCAAAAGACATCAGTGACTCTAAACTCACGCTCGCTTATCTTGCCAAACAAAAACTACGTGACCATACGAGTTCACACTCTCTTTTGATGTATGGTGATGCAAATGCTACTTCTAGCACTAAACCTCAATGGAGCCAAAATGATGATAGTGCTATGCATAGAGGACTCACTTACACAGCTCTCAAAGCTGCAGGTAAATCAACTGATGCACCCCTGCTAGTTCTAGATTTCCAAAA
>JALWTK010000032.1 GCA_027082875.1 Sulfurimonas sp.
AAGGGTTCATTTGAGGAGACCTGATGTCTATGAACATTTTCAACAATGACAATGGCATCATCCACTAAAATACCTATGGCAAAAATAAGTGCAAAAAGTGAAACTTGATTAAAAGTAAATCCCATTATCATAGAAGAAAAGAGTGTTAAAGCTAGTGTTACTACGGTTGTAATAGCTACTATTGCTGCTGATCTGTATCCCATAGTAAAGAAAACAAGTATCATCACTATCGCAATAACGATAAGAAGCTTATATGTCAAATGTGTTACTTTCTCTTTTGCACTTTTTGCATAGTTGCGTGTCATATCAAGTGTTATATCGCTAGGTATATATCGCTCTATCTCTTTGTTTAAAATAAATGCTATTTTCTTTTCGAGTTCTATAGCACTGACATGGGGCTCTTTAGCTATTGCGATACTCACACTTGGATGTACTACCCCATCTTTTACATAGTTAACATATGTGTCAGGAATATCTTGGGAAAGTGTTATACTTTTTGTAACATCTTTAAGATAAATGGGAGCACTGTTTGAATACCCAACTACTAGATTTTTTAAAGTGTCAAGCTCATTTGATTCTAAATAAGCTCCAAGCCAAATTTCATTGACCTTACTATTTTGAACATCGTTTAAGAGATGTATGGACTTGTTTGCATTTATGATTTTGTTTTTTATAGCAACACTTGAGATATGAAGTAGTGACATTTTTTGAGGATGAAGTACAATTCTCATCGCTGGTTTTACACCTGTTATAACATCTATACTTCGTATATTTTTTACTTGTGAAAGTGCCACTTTTAAAGACTGTGCAAAGTGTTTTAATTCAGCACGAGAATAATTGTTCTTTGGTGCATAGAGACTGTAAACAAGTGAAGGTACATCATCTATCTCCATCGCTTTAATCGTTGGTTTTGCTATTCCTTTAGGAAGTTCATCCATTCGAGCATATATAACCTCATATGCTTTGAAAACGGATTCTGTATTATATTCACCTAAATGATACTCTAGTGTCACTACAGAATGGCCAGATGAAGATGTTGAGTAAATATGCTTTACACCATTTACTTTAGAAAGAATACTCTCCATTGGAATGGTGACTCGCATTTCTACTTCAGAAGCACTAGCTCCTGGAAACTCAGTAATCACATCAACAGTAGTAATAGGAATCTGTGGATCCTCTTCTGCCGGTGTATACATAAGAGCAAAGCCACCAAGAGCAAGAGATAAAACAATAAAAATAGGAGTAATTTTGTATGATATAAATGCCTTAGCAAGTCTACCAGATATGGATAAAATTTTATTTTTCATTGTAAACTAAAATATCTCCATCTTTGATACCTGAAATGATTTCAACGGTAGAACCTTTAGCATTTCCTAAGCGAACAAACTGTTTATAGACATTATCAGCATGTTTTATATATACCACAGGTGTTTCATACTCTTGATGAATATACTTTTTGTTGATACAGATATTTTTAATCTCACCTACTTTAAAACGTACCCCAACAAAGTTTCCATCATGAAACTCACTAACGATACCCTTTGGAATTTTGATACGTAAAGTATAAGCATAATTTTCTGATGATGGATATACTGTGACATTGTCAAAGTCTATTTTGTACTCTTTTTGATTTGCTATGACTAAAAGCTCATGCTCTTTTTTTACTTTTTGAATAAGAGACTCAGGAACAGTTACTAAAATTCTTAAATAGTTTGTATTGTAGATATCAAAAAGTTCACTTCCTAGGGAGACCTTCTCTGCTCTATGCACATATCTTTTTTTAATCACAGCACTAAAAGGTGCTGTGATTCTTGTATAAGAGTAAAGCTCATTCAGACGGGAAAGTTTTTCTTTCTTTAGTGAAACAGTTTTATTGGCAACATCATAGGCTGTTTTGGCAGCTGTCATATCTTCATCTTTTGCTAAGTGCTTAGCATCTAGTTTTTGCAAACGAATATATTTTATTTCTTTTTCTTTTGCATCTAACTCGGCATTTTCTAACTCTAGTCTTGCTTCTTCTACATTTGCGAACTGACGTACAGAAGAGATTTTTAGGAGTGTAACACCCTTAGAAAAAGTATCTCCTACATCATAAGCCACATAAGTCACTACTCCTGTTGTTTGAGCAGATATTTTAGCATGGTAAGTGGCTTTTACGTGCCCCTCATTTTCAAAGTACCTACTATGTAATTTTTTTTGCACTGTGTACAACTCTGTCGCAAATAAATTAAGTGCTAAACTCACTAATAATATTATTTTCATCTATAAACCTCTTATTAAATTATTGATTTGTATTGTATTGTTCTCTAGTAAATTTTCTAAAGACAAAAGACTCTCTTCCGTACTAATACCACTAATATGTTCGAGAGTGGCATAGGCAAGTAAAAAATTATATTCAAAGGTGTGGAGTTGATTCTTTGCTGTTAAGTACTCATATCTGATTTTTGCTACTTCAACAGCTTTAACTTGCCCTACTTCATGTCGGACTTGTGCTTGATCAAATTGTTTCTTTAAACTTTTTGCTCTATATTGTGCTGCCTTTATCTGTCTACGTGAACTTATTAAAACTCGGTACTGCTCTACTAAAGCAAGTAGTAGCTCCTGTTCCGCTTTTACTTTTTTTAGTGTTTCACATTGTACATTTGCTATGGCTTTTTGCTTTGAGGTATCAGATCTTCCACCTGTATATAAAGGTATCACAGCCGAAGCTCCAACAAAAAAGCCTGATTCATAAGAATCACCCAGGTACATTGGAGTATAGTTTTGAGTATATTCATACCCAAGCTGTCCATTTACTGAGGGACTATATTGTGAGGAAACAAGGTTTACTTGTTCCTTAGCTATCTCTATCCCAGATTGCAGTTGTTGTAGTTTTGGGTTATGTTTACGAAGTAGTTGTGAATAATTATCAAAGGATTGAAGAGGGATTTTATCGTAGTCAAGATCTTCTCTTATTTTTGCTATTGTATGTATATCGTACTTTGTTAAAACTTTAAATTTGTCGAGAGCATTATTGAGACTATCTAAGTTTAATTCCGTTGTAACATCAATACACACTTTTTTAGAATTTGCTATGTCAAGCTCGATAGTATCAATAACCCCAACATGAGAATCTTCCACACTTTGTAAGTACTCATAGTTTGCTACTTGGGCATTTGACTTACTCAAGAGAAGTGTATCATAGGCTTTGAGTATCTCAATATAGTTTGTTGTGATCTTATAGACAAAGTCTTGCTTATTCTGTTTTAAGAAGTGAGAAGCTTTGGTAATTCCCTTTTTCCCTAAGCTCTGTAAAGAACTTGTATAACCATTATATATCTCTCGTGAGAGAGTTAAGTTCGCATTGGCCTTTGTAAAGTCTACATGTACAGTACTTTCAGGTAAACCAAAGGCAGGATTTTTGATAGCAGACTCTTGTTCAATATAATATCTGGCATATCCATCAAACTGGATATTGAAGCTATCGAGTGTTTGAGCATTCTTTGAGGATGCTATCTGTAGTGCTACAGCAGAGTGTGCTATCCTCATATCACTGTTTTTATCGATCCCATGGAGGTAAGCTTCTTCAAGTATACCTGCATTGAGGCAGGAAAAGAGTGGTAAAATTAATAATACTTTCGTATATGACATAAAATAAAATTCCTTTTAATTATCGTTAGTAGTCGTTAAATTAAGAACGGAATTATAGCTGTTATTACTTCACCTATAATTATATATTTAGTTTAAATTGATTAATATTGTAATATTTTGTAAGATAAAATCAGTACTCTTTAATTTTAGAGTTTAGATTTTAGCGAAGGTAAATATAACTTTAGCTAAAATGTCACTCTTACAAAATGGACAGCTGGCCGAGTGGTCGAAGGCGCTCGCCTGGAACGCGAGTATAGGGCAACCTATCTAGGGTTCGAATCCCTAGCTGTCCACCACGATAGCGAGACCCTCATAAAAAGCCCTATAATAGGCACTTCAAGCAATACAACAGATAAGACAATCTCAAACTATGATACTCCGCCAAAAAACTATGCTACCTCAAAACGATTATATCGTGTAAATAAAACATATTACTATCGCCGAAAGGTAAATAAAAGACTCTATCGCTTATCATTACGAACGAAAGATTTAAAAGTAGCTCTATATCGTAGAAAGCTATTTAATTATTTGACAGAGGAGGAGTTCGTGTATACCTTGAAGTTTGGGGACTATGAATATATTTTTGAATATGACACAGAGGAAGAGTTCCAAAAAAGAAGAAGAGATACAATAGAGCTACACAAAGAGCTTGTAGAACTTGAAGCTGAAACCTTAAAATATAAAAAAGCCAATCAAGTTTTAGAAACCTTAGAAAATAAGCCAACACAAACAAATAGGATCAAGTGGGCAGAGCTTGAAGGCAAATTTATTGCATATAAAAAAGAGGTAAGTAAAAAGCAAGTAAGTCAAAGTTCTTATAAAGCTTGGGCAAGTGTTTTTAATAAGCTCAAAGAATTTTTTAACACAACACCCATTGAACAAATAGAACTAGAGGATTATGAGGATTTTGTTAATACACTCATAGAAGAATATGAGCTTAAAAATAAATCAGTAAACGGACATATAAAATATACTAACAACTTTTTAGATTGGGCAGTATCAAGAAAACTAATAAAAGAAAATAATATAACGGGTATTGAAAAACTACCCGAAGAAGAATATATAAGAGAGAACTATACTAATAAAGAGATATTGGAGATACTTAAGTATGATTTTCCACAAGAGTTTAAAGATATATTCTCTATAGCAGTTTATACTGGAATGCGAGTAAGCGAAATATGTAATCTTAAACAAGAAGATATAATTAAAGACAACGAGACAGATATATATTACCTCGATATTAAAAAATCAAAATCAAAAAATGGAAAGAGAAAGATACCAATACATAAAAATATTTTGAACAGAGTTTTAGAAATTAACTTTCCATTATTAAATGACAAATCAACAATGGGAGCTAAACAAAAAGTCATACTGCGACAGCTTTATAATATTGTTGATAAAAATTCTACAAAGAATTTTCATACTTTTAGAGGAACATTTATAGCAAAAGCTATGAATCTATTTCCTGATAAAATTTTAATACTTCAAGAAATCGTAGGACATAGTAAAAATAAAGAAACGGAACTAACAACTGGAACTTATGGATTAGAATTTGATTTAAAATTAAAAAAAGAGCTAATAGATAGTGTGAGTTATTAAAAATTTTAGTGAAAGACTAAAGTCTTTTGTCGGAAATAAATTTCCTCAAATTTTTTGAGGGCACTACTGCCATGCTGGCGGCATTAGTGCTTAGGTATAAAAAGTAATGTGTATAACGGGCTAGACAGGTCTTTTTTTTTCTTTTTTATGTATAAGAGTTTCTATACATAATCTATTATACTAAACAGTTGCTTAAGCCCTAAAAATAGGCTCGTCCTTAATACTCACTCAACCTTGTTTTTAGCCCTATTTAGAAAGTTATACATAAAATCACTCACAAACAACCCTTAAAGTGCCTATATACCGTAAACACTCAATACTCACAAAAACCTAGGTCTAATTTTTCACCTAGGCTTTGTCTTGCTCTTTAGCTTATAGAGCCCTATATTACGGGTTGTTCTCGACCTAGAGACAAAGTTGTTTTAAAGCAATTAGAAAAAGCTACCTAGGTTTTATTATTATTTTAAGTGATTAAAGCCCTATATCTAGGGCTTTAATGCACCTAACAACTTTTTTTAAGCATTTTTTGCCATTTTTCCACCCGTCAAGAAGCTAAAGCTTCTTAACGGGCTACACCCCTACACACCGAACTTTTAGATAATAAACTTGCTTATCTCTTTGCAATTCATTTTTATATTTGCTATTTTTTTGAAAAAATATATATAACAAACTATATAGTCAATATGATTATCTTACATTTTACAAGGAGAAAAAATATAAAAACTATTAACAATTATTTACAGCAAACTATTATAAAACTTTTTTAGTGTTCAAAAAAAATTCCGTAAAAAATTTATTACCGATTCCTTTTTTTGAATCCCCTTGTGCATTTTCATTATATTTTTCTTGGTTATGATTCCTTCCAAAAATCAATCTGCTTTAACAAATCGCACAACGAACTAAAAAAGAAAATGAGGACAAGCTCTCAATCTTTTTTAGTTTGCTTTATAAAATTAGCAAGTCAATTTTATAATCTTTGTGTTCATTCGCATTCTACTTTTTAGTAAAAATTATCTAAAAAACATTCGGAGGAATAACACAATGAAAAAAAATTGGATAGATAGAGAAGTAAAAATAAGAGCAGGTGTTGAAAAATTTTATAACCATATTTCTAGTGCTGAAAATATAAATGAGTTGCAAAATGTAATGAATGACTTACTAAAAATAGTTTATCAGTGTGCACCACTTGAAAATAATAGAGCTAACAAAGGTTTAAAAGTATTTGAAATATATAATGCAAAAAATACAAGTAGAGAGCAAAAAGTAAAAGAACAAATAAATAAAAGGATCCAAAAATCTTGGCAAGACTATATACCACAATTTAAGCTACTAAGGGTTAGAGGTTATAGTTGGCAAAAGATATCTGACTATGCTTTAAATAAATATAATGTAAAAGTGTCAAGAGAAACACTTAGAAAGGTAATACAAAATGTTTAATGCTAAACGAGCAAGTGCCAACTCAATTATAAACAAAGTTATGAGTAATGCCAATGGTATAGGACAAAGTAAAGTAGAAGCCAGAAATGCAAGTAATACAACGGGAGAAAACGGGCATAAAGTAAGCGATAAAGCTCACAGCATTAAAGAAATGCAAAATATGAGAAGTGTAACGACACAATATGTAAATTATGTAAAAGAAAACTATGAGGGTAAAGTAGCAGGTAATATAAATACAGAAAGTGCAAGAGCATTTATATTAAATAAGGCTACAGAAGTGGGACAAGGCACACTAAACACATATATAAGTATATTAAATAAGGTATCTGACAACTTAAATAAAGACCATATAGGTAATTTAAACCGTGAAGCAATACAAAGTATTAAAAATGATATAAAAGAGCATATAGAGCTTAAATCAGACCATGTAAACCGTGCCTATGAAAATGCAGAAGCGATTAAGCAAGAAATGGCACATACACCATTTAGTTTATCGACTGAATTACAAACAGAAGCAGGGCTTAGAGCTAACGACACAATAAATAGTGATAAATGGCAAATAAACCAAGATAACACACTTACAATACATAACAGTAAGGGCGGATTAACTTACACTACAGCACCATTAAGTCAAGAACTAATAAACAAAGTTGAACAAGCCAAAGAAATGGGCTATAAAGCTAATTATACAGAGTATAGAGAAGCTTTAAAAGAAGCAGTAGAAAGCACTAATCAAGAATACAACGGAACTCACGGACTTAGATATAGTTTTGCTCAAAATAGAATAGGAGAACTTCAAAATAATGGCTATACACACGAAGAAGCTAAAGGGCAAGTATCATTAGAACTTGGACATAGTCGTTTAGAAATCACAAAGCACTACACAAGTTTTTAACAATTACTTTATATTAATTTAAAAAGATTATCGATATAATTTCTGCAAAAGGTGGTAGAATGAAAAAAATCTTATCGATAGCAGCAATTTTGGCAGGTTTAGCAATATCAGTAAATGCTGGAGAAACTTTTATGGGTGTTACACTAAATAAGCCTTTAGATTCGAATAAATGGAATTGTAAACAAGAACTTCAGGGTTATGGTGATCTCGTTAACTTATGTAGACAGAGAAATGGTGACCCAAAGTTGGTGGTATGGGCAGATAAGAATTATGTTGCAAAAAATGTATATTATTTTCCAAATTCTTCAAAAGTTGGCTGTACCATGGATTCTCCGTGGGTTCAAAAAGTTAAAAGAAAGTTAGAAAGTAAATATGGACAACTTAAATATACTTGGGGTGCTCTTTCTACCCGTACTGGAAATGTAAAACTTGGATTAACGTATACTGAATCAGATTTTGCAAAGAAGTATGGTTGTAGCAGAAATACTCCTAATCTGTATTATCTTTATGAGCCAGTAAAATAAGTATACCTGCTGGAATTTAACTTTTTTGCAATACAAGCCTTTTTATAAAGAATAACTTAAAAAGTAAGGAAAATAAAAAATAGGCATCGGTTTATCAACAATATTATTTCAAAGAACGATGCAAGATGCAATTCTTGCAAAGTTTGATTTTTTAAATACT
>JALWTK010000033.1 GCA_027082875.1 Sulfurimonas sp.
GTTTATGTTTTATAAATACGGGGATAATGTAGACATCAACTGGAATGATGCTGCCCTGTTTATCTTCAATATTTGCTGTGCCATAACCAGCTTTTTTCTCATCCATATCGAACTGTTTTACAAGTTTGCAGACTTGACATTCAGAGGGTTTAGAAGGCCAGAGTACTTTACCTGCTCCACTTACACTCTCTAACTCTTGGTTACTCCATCCAATTAAAGATGTAAAGGTAGCATTCCATTCAAGAAATTTTCTCTCAGGTGTTACAGAAAACATTCCTACCGGATAAGTTCTTTTAAACTCTTCCCAGTAAAAAATTTCTCTATCTTTAATGGTAAAAAGTGTTTTAATCTTCTCTTCTATATTTCCTTGTTTTAAGATATCTTTTTCACTATCAAATACAACTATATTTGTATCTTTAAGTATGTTTTGTATCTCAATGTCAATAAAATCAAAATTATAATGATTCTCTTTTTTTGTAAAAAATCCCACTATCAAAATCCTTAAGTTAGTTTATAGAGGCTGTTCCGATTCACTATAATAAGACAATAAAACTTTGTATTATATTAATTATTATATTTACTTCTGTATGATAAGAGGGATTATTTATACTTTTTCCCAAAAGGTTCCAGCTGGTGTATCCATAAGTGTAACGCCAAATGCTAGTATCTCATTACGAAGTCTATCTGACTCCTCAAAGTTTTTTTCTTTTTTCGCAATGTCGCGTTTTTCCATCAGCATCGCAATAGTAGACTTAGTCTCTTCATCGATTCCAAACTGAAAATACTCAAAAGGATTTTTTATTCCAAAACCTAAAAGCTTTTCAATGTAAGCTAAGTTAGAAAGAGTCTCTTTTTTAAGAGCCTTATGTTTTCCTGCCGTGTCTAGTGTTTCGTTGGCATTTGAAATCATTTCATCTATGAGGGCTAGAGCAGTTGAGACATTCATATCATCACTGAGTGCTTCTAAAAGTTTACTTTGAAACTCTGTTGCATCACTATTTCCAACTAAACCAAAAAGACGTTTTTTAAGTCTATATATCTTATCAAGGCGTTTTTTTGCAGTGGCTAAATCTTCGGTGTTGAAGTTGAAGTTACTTCTGTAGTGAGTACTTAGTAGATAGAAACGCAGTACTTCTCCATCATACTCTTTGAGAGCATCTTTGAGAAAAAAGCTATTGCCAAGAGACTTAGACATTTTTTCGCCATCTATATTTACAAAGCCATTATGCATCCAGTAGTTGGCGAGTTCATGGTTTGAGCTACATCGCGTTTGTGCCGCTTCATTTTCATGGTGAGGAAAAAGTAAATCAGCTCCACCTCCGTGAATATCGACTGCAAAGGCAGTGTTAGGTTTAGCGAGGTGCTTCTCTATCATAGCAGAACACTCAAGGTGCCATCCTGGGCGACCTGCACCAAAAGGAGAGTCAAAAGTAAGGCTACCATCTTTAACAGACTTCCACATAGCAAAGTCAGCAGGATTTTTCTTTAGACTTGATGACTCTACACGCTCTTGTCTATCATCTTCTTCTTGAACACGAGAAGAGAGAGTTAAGTACTCACTATCACTTGCAGTATCGAAGTAAACATCACCATCTTTAGTAGCATAAGCATGACCAGCATCTATGAGTTGCTGCATCATTTCAAACATGGCGTTTAAAGATTCTGTAGCCTTAGGCTCAATGTCAGGACGAGAGACACCGATGGCTTCCATCTCTTTATGAAAAGCCTCCGTATAAAAGTCTGTAATCTCTTTAATGCCTTTTTTTTGAGCTATAGCTTTTTTGATGATTTTGTCATCAATGTCAGTAATATTCCTAGCATAAGTAACATCAAGACCATTTGCACTAAGTACACGAGTAAGTAGGTCAAATACTAAAGCAGACTTAGCATGCCCTAAGTGAGCATCATCATAAACAGTAGGTCCACAGACATAAAGGCTTACTTTTCCCTCTTCAAGTGGGATAAACTCTCTTTTTTCTTTTTTTACTGAGTCAAAAATATACATAAATTATT
>JALWTK010000034.1 GCA_027082875.1 Sulfurimonas sp.
TTTAAACTCAGAAAAAATGTAAAGTGGCATGATGGTGTAGAGTTTAGTGCCAAAGATGTACTTTTTACTTATAAAACACTTATCTCGGATAAGATAGCTTCACCCTATAGTGCAGGTTTTCGTTTTGTAAAGAGTGTAGATATTGTAGATAAGTACACCATCAAAGTGACTTATAAAAAAGCCTACTTTAAAGCTCTTGAGACATGGATGATGGGAATACTTCCAGAGCATATACTCAAAAATGAAAAGAACTTAATGAGTTCTAAGTTTAATACACATCCCATAGGGACAGGAGCGTATAAACTCGAGCAACTTGAGTACTCAAAAAATATTGTGTTAGCTGCATTTGATGAGTACTTCGAGGGACGCCCAAAGATAGATAAGATAAGTTTTCATGTTATAGCCGATCCTGTTACTCGTTTTTTAATGCTGAAATCCTCTAAACTTGATATAGGAAGTGTGGAACCTATGGCATATGAGCGTCAACTAGGAGCAGAGTTTTTTAAGAAGTTTAAAATCTATGAGAAGATAAGTCTCTCTTACACATATTTAGGTTTTAATCTTCGCTTAAAGAAGTTTCAAAATCCTGATGTTCGCCGTGCACTCTCTTTGGCAGTAGATAGACAAGAGTTGGTTGATATACTCTTTTTTAAACATGCTAAGGTTTGTACAGGTCCTTTCTTACCAGGGAGTGCTGCATTTAATGCTAATGTAAAAGCACCAGTGCAGGATATAGAAGAAGCCAAAAGACTACTAAAAAAAGCAGGCTATGATGAAAAGCATCCTTTTGCTTTTCAAATAGTTACTTCAAATGCAAGCTCTATCCGCCCATATGCAGCAGAGATACTTCAACATCAACTTAAAAAGGCGGGTGTAATTGTAACACTTCGAGTAATGGAGTGGCAGGCATTTTTAAATATGCTAGTTTTCCCTCATAAGTTCGATGCAGTTCTTTTGGGTTGGGGACTCTCCCCTACACCAGACCCTTATCTCTT
This sequence comes from Sulfurimonas sp., assembly GCA_027082875.1. Lineage (GTDB taxonomy): Bacteria > Campylobacterota > Campylobacteria > Campylobacterales > Sulfurimonadaceae > Sulfurimonas. The sequence continues at coordinate 996 of JALWTK010000034.1, forward strand.
TTGGCATAAGGATAGTAATAAAAAAGGTGGTTTTAATCTTGTGGGTTATAACAATCCAAAAGTAAATAAGATGATAGAAGAGTCTCAAAATATGGTAGATAGAAAGAAGTTAGCGAAGAATTGGCAAGAGATATTTAAGCTTATCACAGATGACAATCCTTACCTTTTTCTTTACATACCAAACTCTATAACAGCAGTAAATAAAAAGATAAAAAATGTTCAGCCAGCCCTCGGAGGTATTTGGCATAACTATATAGAGTGGGAGAAGTAAGATTGAGAGATTTCTCGAACTACTCTTAAAGTTATTTTATTTACGAAGGTGTATAATGAGGGTATAGAGATATAAGGAGTTCGTTATGCGCATATTTTTATTAATTTTTTTAGTCTTGTTTCTTCTCTCCTGTGGTTCTTCAGGGGGAGGAGCTCATAGTAGAGACAACACAATATACCCACCTGTAGTAGATCAAAACACTTCTCAAGAAGGGAACAGTAGCGATGATACATCATACCCACCTATAGTAGATGAAAATACTTCCAAAGAGCAAAATACGACTATACTATTTCGAGTAAGTATCCCTCAAATCACTCCTAAAAATGATTTTGTCTGTATTAAGTTTCTTGATGGAAAACCTCCAAAAAGAATGATTCCTGATGGTGCTGACACATGGCAAATAGAGATTAATGCTTCAAATGCTGATTCAACGAAGTACAAATATTGTAGAAACTGTGAGTGTGGGGGAGCTGATGAATATCTAGGCTTAAATGGTGTTGGATGGAGAGAAAATCCCAAGGGTTATGATTATCTCACAGATACACCCTATGAAGATAGTGTAAGTCACTGGAGATGGCTTGATGAAAATCTCACCTCTATTGAAATCAACACTAGTAGTTACTTATCTACAAAACCTGATATGAATAAAACAGGCTATATTAGTGGTATTGTATTAAACGATTGGTGGAAGCATGAGTGGATAGACTCTATGGATGAAACACTACGAAAAGCCTCTACAAATTTGGATGCAAAGTGGGTACAGATAGTTCCAGTACCGCAGATTCTTAATATTAATGATCCAAGTACTTTAAAGGTTGATCCTTATGGAATTAATGGTATGAGTGATGCTGATTTAAATGCTACTATTGAGATTGCACATAATCAAGGACTTAAAGTATTTTTAAATCCTTCACCTTGGTCCTTTGATGTAGAGAATAATAGTACCAATCACACACAAGCATGGTGGGATAGTTATTTAACAGCAATAGAACCGGTGTATAAACACTATGCACAAATAGCACAGGCAGAAGATGTAGAGTTGTTTGAAGTACATGCTTGGACAAATTTAGAAAATATAGGCACAAGAATAGGTTCAAGACAAGAAGCCTCAAAGATGCAAGATAAAGCTTCTGCACTACTAAGAAAGGTAAAAGCTATATATAGTGGTAAAATTGCTGTACAGTCTATATGTCATGATTCTTCTAAACCTATACTTGATATTCAAAAAAATGCGGATTATTTAGCGATAAATATATGGCAATTTTATCCATGGCATTTTGCAGATACTGATGATGCGAATGTTTCTGTAATGAGAAACAGACTACAAAATGATTTAGATGATTGTCAAAAATATTATAAGGATAATAATATTACAAAACCAATAATCGTAGAACAGTTAGCAATGGCGTCCTTTCATGGGTCGATAAATCATGATGATCAAGAAGGAATAGACTCCTTTCATGAGAATAATACAAGCTACACACTTGATCTACAGCAACAAGCAGATAGTTTTGAAGCTATATTTCAAGCGATGGCCAATGAATCATGGATAGATGGAGATTTTATCTTTACATATTTCTATTGGGATTCGATAGGAAAAGATATTAATGTAAGAGGAAAAAAACCAGTTGAAGAAGAGATTAAAAAATGGCATGGATGGTTAAACGAATGATAATACTATTTGATTTAGATGGGACACTGATAGATTCGACAGAAGCGATACTAGAGAGTTTTCATAACTCCTTTGAGGTACATAAGAGTACTCAGCCCTCCGATGAGGCTATAAAAGCACTGATAGGACATCCTCTTGATATTATGTATAGAGAGCTTGGGGCTGTAGAGGAGAAGGTATGGGAGTATGTAGATACATATAAAGAGCATTATCGTGAGATATCCACACAGAAGACAGAGCTTTTACAAAATGCTAAAGAGGCTGTAGCCCTTGCAAGTGAGATAGCAGAAATAGGCATAGTAACTACAAAAACAGGAAAATATTCCCAAGTTCTTATGGAACATTTTGGACTTATGGATAAATTTGAAGTACTCATAGGTCGAGAACATGTAAAGAATCCTAAACCAGATGCAGAACCTATACTCAAGGCATTAGAGAGTTTTGATACAGAGGGTAAAGAGATATGGATGGTTGGTGATACAGAGATGGATCTGCTAAGTGCACAAAATGCAAGTATAAATTCATTGGGTGTTCTATGTGGTTATGGGAGTAAAAAAAGTTTAGAGGTCTATACTCCTCTATTATTTGACAATACATTTGAAGCAATAAAGTATTTAAAAAGTAGGAAATAATCACACTATTTACTAGTCTACTTATCTATATTATATTTCGAAGCTATATTTAAGTGCGTCTTGCCTAAAATACTGTAAATAGAATTGATAGAAAAAATAATTTATTTCTTGAAAAAACTTAAGGAGAATATATGCTAGAAATTAGATGGCATAGTCGTGCTGGTCAAGGGGCTGTAACTGGAGCTAAAGGTTTAGCTGATGTTATTTCGACAACTGGAAAGCATGTACAAGCATTTGCATTCTACGGATCTGCAAAGCGTGGAGCTGCGATGACAGCATATAACCGTGTTGATGATGCGGTTATTATGAATCATGAAAAATATATGGAACCAGATTATGTTTTCGTAATTGACCCTGCATTAGTATACACTTCAGATGTAACTATAAATGCAAAAGATAATACTATATATATCATTACGACACATATGTCTACTCAAGAGTTAATAGCATCACAGCCAAAGCTTGAAGGGAAGAAGGTATATACTGTAGATTGTATTAAGATTGCTCAAGAGACTATTGGTCGTGCTATTCCAAACACACCAATGCTTGGGGCATTTATGAAGATATCTGAGATGTATGATATTGAGTTCTTCAAAGAAAATATGAAAAGAATTCTTGCAAAATTACCTCAGAAAATTGTTGATGCAAATATGTTGGCTATCCAACGTGCATACGACGAAGTGAAATAAGGAGCTATTGATGGCAAATACAGGTTGGGATGAATTTGAAATCGGAGCAATGCTTCGTACATTTGAAGGTGAGGCTGGTAATATCGCTGGGACTCTTCAAGAAGACCGTAAATACACAGAAAATAGCTCATTTTCTGCAAGTGTAGCTGACTGGAGAATTGAGAAGCCAATTTTTGCAAAAGATTATTGTATTGATTGTCAATTTTGTTGGATTTATTGCCCAGATATCTCTATTATCTCTCGTGATAAGAAGATGATTGGTATAGATATGGATCACTGTAAAGGGTGTGGAATTTGTGTGGAAGTATGTCCTACAAATCCAAAATCACTTTTAATGTTCCCAGAATTAGCAGATGAAGAGACTGAAATCGCTCAGTGGCCTGCTAAAGAAAAGAAGGAGAAATAGATGGCATTTGATAAAATGGAACTAAGAGATATTGAAGTTTGGGATGGTAACTTTGCCGCTGCACAAGCTTTAAGACAGTGTCAGGTAGATGTTGTTTCTGCTTACCCAATTACACCATCAACTCCTATCGTTGAGGGTTATGCAAAATTTAAGTCTGATAACTATGTTGAAGGTGAATATGTAATGGTTGAGTCAGAGCATGCTGCAATGAGTGGATGTATTGGTGCTGCTGCTGCTGGTGGGCGTGTTGCAACTGCAACATCAAGTCAAGGTCTTGCACTTATGGCTGAGACACTTTACCAAGCATCTGGTATGCGTTTACCGATTGTTTTAAATATTGTAAACCGTGCACTTGCTGCACCTCTTAATGTAAATGGTGACCACTCAGATATGTATATGGTACGTGATAGTGGTTGGATTCAGTTTGATGCATTTTGTCCTCAAGAGGCATATGACTTAAACTTTATCGCTTTTAAAGTTTCAGAAGATCATGCAGTACGAACTCCTGCCATTGTTAATCAAGATGGTTTCATGACAAGTCACACTGCCCAAGGTGTACATACTATGGATGATGATACTGCGTTTAGTTTTGTAGGTGAGTTTAAACCTATGAACGATATGCTTGACTTTGAGCATCCAGTAACACATGGTGTACAGACTGAAGAGGATTGGCACTTTGAGCATAAAGCTCGTCAACATAATGATATGATGACAATAGTTCCAGGAAAAATTGATGCTGCTTTTGAAGAGTTTGCAAAACTTACAGGTAGAAAATATAATCAAATTGAACAATATGATATGGATGATGCTGATGTAGCAGTTGTCTGTATGGGTACTTCAGTTGAAACAGCTCGTGAAGTAGCTCGTGAGATGAGAGAAAAAGGCATTAAAGCTGGTGTTATCGGAATCCGTGTATTTAGACCATTCCCTTTTATGGCAATAGCTGAGGCACTTAAAGATGTTAAAGCTGTAGCTGCACTTGACCGTTCTGCTCCTGGTGGAACACCTGGTGCACTCTTTAATGAAATTGCAGGTTCACTTTTTAACTCTGACTCAAAAATGCTTCTTTCTGGATACATTTATGGTCTAGGTGGACGTGACTTAACAAAGAAACATTTAGTTGATTTATATACTGAGCTTCAAGCAAACGCTGATGCAGGAAAAGTACTTACTCAACAACAACAGTTTATCGGTGTTCGTGGACCGAAACTAGCTTATTTATAGGAAATTAGTATGAGTGAAATGAAAAAAATTAAAAACTTAAAAGAGTTTTCAACATCAGCAGATAGATTTGAAGGTGCAAACCTTCTGTGTCCTGGTTGTGCTCACTCTATCATTGTTCGTGAAGTTTTAAATGCAACAAACGATGATTTAGTTCTTGCAGCTTCTACTGGGTGTCTTGAAGTTTGTACTGCGGTTTATCCGTATACATCTTGGGATGCTTCTTGGATTCATATCGGTTTTGAAAATGGTTCTACTGCAGTTGCAGGTGCTGAAGCAATGTATAAAGCACTTAAAACAAAAGGTCGCCTGAAGCAACCAGATCGTAACCCTAAGTTTGTAGCTTTTGGTGGTGATGGTGCTTCTTACGATATCGGTTTTCAGTGGATCTCTGGTTGTATGGAAAGAAATCATGATATGATGTATGTTGTACTTGATAATGAAGTCTATGCAAATACAGGTGGACAGCGTTCATCTTCTACACCGATTGGTTCATCTGCTACAACAACACCAGCAGGAAGTATCTCTTATGGTGAGACTAGAAATAAAAAAGATATGATGGGAATCATGGCTGCTCATAATATTCCATATGCTGCACAAGTTGCACCAAACAAGTGGAAAGATATGGTTAAAAAGATCCAGAAAGGTTTTGCAACTGAAGGTGCAGTATTTATCAATGCTGTTTCTCCTTGTACTACTGAGTGGAAATTTGATCCTAAAGATACTATGCACTTAACTGATCTTGCAACAGACTCTTTAGTCTTCCCACTTTATGAAGTGATTGATGGTCATGAGTTAAATATTACTTACAGACCAAAAGAGAAAGATATCGTTCCTGTTGAAGAGTACTTAGCTGCTCAAGGGCGTTTTAGACACCTTTTCAAAGATCAGTATAAGTATCTTATTAAAGAGTGGCAAGAACGCGTTGATGCAAACTGGGCGTATTTAAATCGTCGCGAAGAAGCTAGAGTATAGGCACGAAGTTCCAGCTTCGGCAAATCTAGCACCAGATGAGCAAACGGCAGACAATAGTCTAGCCTTTTTGCTCCTCAGGCACTATCTTCACCAAATCTAAAACTTCTTTATTTTGACATCACTTTTCTAAATTTCCTTTTTATTTATAGCTTTTTTGCTTCCATTTTCATATAACTTTTTAAATTCAATTATCTATCAAACTATTTCGCTAAAATACTTATAATACAAATATAATTATTTTTAAGGATTTTACTATGCCATTGCTTGACTCTTTTACAGTTGATCACACTATTATGCCCGCACCCGCAGTTCGCAAAGCTAAGGGGATGAAATCTCCTTGTGGGGATGACATCACTGTTTATGACCTGCGTTTTTACAAGCCAAATGTTGATAAGATGGATGGTCGTGGGATTCATACCCTAGAGCACCTCTTTGCTGGATTTATGCGTGATCATTTGAATTCTAAAAAGGTAGAAATTATTGATCTTTCTCCTATGGGTTGTCGTACTGGTTTTTATATGTCAGTTCTTGGAACTCCAGATGAGAAGAAGGTTGCTAAGGCATGGAAGAAGGCTATGCAAGATGTACTTAAAGTAAAAAGTGAAGCAGATATTCCAGAACTTAATATCTACCAGTGTGGTACATATAAGATGCACTCACTTAAAAATGCAAAAAAGATTGCAACTGATATTCTAAGTCATAAGATTGGGATTATGGATAATAAGAAACTCAAACTTTCTAAGAAAAAGCTCAAAGAGATTAACGGCTAATGTTAGTTTTAGTACCTATGAACTCGACAGAGGTTCAAGAAGCAGAAATCACTAAAGTTTTTGATGCTAAAGTATGGGCACAGCTTCGTATAGAAGAGGGTGAGCTTGTTGAAGTACTGCACAATGAAAAGTTTGATAGTTTTGAGAACTGGAGTGAAGCGGTTGTTGTAAATGATGACTCTGAACCAATTATGGACTTTATGAATATGTCTATGATAGTTCTTGTCGCTCATACTCAAAAAAGTATAGATGAGATTGTAGAAGCCTATCTTTTTCGTGAGCTTCACGATTTGGCATATTAATAGGTATATATTATGGAGTTAAAACAGTTTTTAGAACTTTTTAATCCATACCCTGGCAATCACTATCTTCAAGTTACAACGAAAGTTGATGAAACTACAAAAGCTTTCTCTACCCTTATGAAAGCTGTAGATGGTGAGTTCTCTTTAGTGTTATACGATTCTGAAAATAGAAACCTATCCGAACAATTCCCAGAAGCAAAACTTCAATATATAAAAAACTTTAAACAGCCTTTTCGTGCACTTCCGAGATCTCATGATATTATTGTTTTCAAAGATTTTTTTCACCTTCATGAAAATCAAAAGGGAGTGCTAAAAATCGCCTATACTGCTTTAGCAAATGCAGGAGAGATAGTGATTATGCAAAAAAAAGGAACTATGAATATAGAAACAACTCTGTCTCTTTTAGAAGAGTTTGAGTTTCGTTCACAAAACTATATTGATGTTTTACCTGAGTATGATTTAGTTATGGCTAAAAAACTTCACATGTGGGGCGCAGGCCTTTGAGTCAAGAGTTTGATGATAATTTACATACTCTAACTCTTAGTGAGGATGGCTCTTATACCGCTTACTCTAAAGAGTACGATGAACATTATCACTCTACTAGAGATGGAGCACTTTTTGAGTCTATGCAAAAGCATGTTATTCCTGCACTTAGTGTGATACAAAAAGATGAAGTTAACATACTTGATATCTGTTACGGTTTAGGTTTTAACACACTTGCTACTCTTATGTATGTAGATGAAAATTTTCCAGAAAAAAAAATAAATATCTACTCCCCAGAACTTGATGGTGATTTAATAAAGTCACTTGTAAACTTTACTTATCCAAAAGAGTTTGAAAAATACATAGAGATAATAATTACCTTGAGTGAAGAGGGAGTATATGAAAGCGATAAGTTCTATATAGAAGTTTTTATTGGTGATGCTCGTGAGTATATTAAAAAATTTAAGAATAAATTTGATATAGTCTACCAAGATGCATTTTCACCATCTACTAATCCAATTTTATGGACGAAAGAATATTTTAGAGATATTAAAAATGCTATGCAAGAGGAGGGAGTACTTACAACATACTCTATAGCACTTAAAATTCGTTTAGCACTCTATGAAAATGGCTTTAATCTCTACTTAAATGAAGGTGCTGAGTATAGAGTGGCTACAGTGGCTTCATGCCAGAAACTAGATAATTATATAAAGGTAGATATGGAGCATAAAATATTGTGTAATCCTAAGGTTAAATCTTTGCGAGATCTAGATGCTTAAAGCACTCTTTTTTTTATATCTTTCTTCCCTACTTTTATGGAGTGCCTCGACAAATAACCCCGTAGAAATAGTTGGAAAAATCAATACTGCTACTATAAATGCACTGATGATTTTTACTTCTCAAGAGGGACTTAACTCTGGAAAATATACTTTTAGCAATACACCTGTTGATTTGAAAATGGAAATTTATCATCTTCCTTTTTTGTACAACTTTCATTCGAGTACAAATCTTAACTATTTTATTGTTGGTAATGTTGGTTATAATAGAGTTTCACTTGATGGAGATTTAAAGTCTATACCTGGAAATGAAGAAGGCTTAAATAGTTTTAATAATATCAAAGTCTATACAAGTGGTATTGGAGGAGGTCTTCGCTACCAGCTTTACCATAAGCTCTATTTCTCTATAGGTGCAGAATTTATCTACTCTCGCATGGGGATTAGTATTAAAAGTGATAAACCTTTAGGCGGTGCTATTGAAGATTTTTTTAATAAAAATTATAGTGATAATATTACTTATAAATTTTTTGGACTAGTAGAGTATCGCCCGATATTTCATAAGTATAAACCCTACATTACCCTTGGTCATAAAGTGTATGAAACAAAATCAAGTTTTTCTTTAGAGGATTTAAGTTCTTTTCATTCAGCATCTAGTGTCACATCATTAGCAATAGGTGTGGAGACTCCTCCTCTCTACTCTTATGCTCAAGATAACTACCTTACAGTTGAAACATACTTTAATGGACATGCCTTGAATGGAGTTGTAAAAAATGTTGTGAAGATAGATAAATATGCTAGTATAGGGGGTGTACTTTATTGGAACACATTAAAAGATCCTTGGTGGACCTCTCGGTTTTTCCTAGAGGCTGCTCTCATTAGTTCAGATGGATTAAAGGGATATAATTTAGGAGGAGGTTTTAGGCTAGATTTCTAATCATTAATAATAGCTAAGAACTCTTCTCCATACTGTTCATACTTCTTCTCCCCAATACCATTTACATCAAGCATAGTTGCTTTATCTATAGGCTTGTTATTTGCAAGATGTTTAAGTGTTTTATCACTGAAGATAATGTAGGCTGGAACTCCCATCTCAGAAGCGAGTTCACTGCGTTTAGAGCGCAACTCTTCAAAGAGTTCTTCATCATAGTCAAACTCTTTAGCTTGTTTCACTTTTTTCTCTGTCTGGTTGATGAGTAAACGCGAAGATTTTATATCTATGAGTTTTTGAGATTTGAGTACTTCTATGGCATAATTTGTTAGTTTTAAAACACTAAAGTCACCAAGTGTAACAACTTTTAGTTCTATCAATCGCTCAACTATCACAAACCACTCTTTTTTGCTTAGGTGTAAACCTATCCCATACATAGAAAGTTTATCTGCACCATTTGCAAGAAGTTTTTGCTCACTTGACCCACGAAGAATATCAATGACATAGTTCTTTCCGAATCCTTGATCAGTTTTATATATAGCAGAGAGTATCATCTGTGCCTCTTTAGTGATGTCTTGGCGTTTATCATCACTGCTTAGACAGTTGTCACATCTGTCTATACACGGTTCTAATGTATCATCAAAGTATTCTGCTAGTTGTTTATGAAAACAGACCTCACTTGTGGAGTACTTATATATCTGATCTATCTTTGTCTCTAGGTGACTCTTATACTCTTCGTTTTGTATCTCTTGTAAAAAGCGTTTATGTAGGACTATATCCCCAGCATTAAAGAGTAGAAGTACTTCACTATCATCACCATCTCGACCAGCACGACCTATCTCTTGGTAGTAGTTTTCTTGAGATTTTGGCAGACTCATATGCACCACAAATCGAATGTCACTCTTGTCTATTCCCATACCAAATGCAATGGTAGCAACCATGATATCCACTTTATCATTAACAAAGATTTTGAAGTTCTGCTCTCTCACATGTTGAGGAAGCCCTGCATGGTAAGCAAGAGATTTATAGCCACTTTGGTTGAGAAAACTAGAAAGCTCTTCTGCTTTTTTTCGGGAACTAACATAGATGATACCTGATTCATCTGTATGTCGTGTTAGAAAGTTTTTGAGTTGTGCTTGACCATTACTGATACGACGTTGAGCTGAGATAAAGATATTTTTACGGAATATCTTTCCTTTGAGAACTTTAGGCTCAGTGACACGAAGTTCTCGAAGAATATCATCTGTTACGTTGTCTGTACTTGTGGCAGTAAATGCAGCAATAGTTGTGTAAGGAAAGTTCGCTTTTAAATTGCCTAAGGCTCTATAGTCATCACGAAACTCATGTCCCCATTGAGAGATACAGTGAGCTTCATCTATGACAAAAAAGTTAATATTTAAGTTGTGTAAAAAGTCTAGAGTTCTACCGTTATTAAGGCGTTCTGGGGAGAGATAGAGAAACTTTAGGTCTCCATTTACCGCGGCAACCATGATATCATCAACTTCTTCATAACTCTGTGCAGAGCTAATCATCTCAGCATTTATCTTTTGAGCCTTAAGTGCTGAGACTTGATCTTGCATAAGAGCTATAAGAGGAGAAACAACGATAGTTATACCCTCCATCATCATTGTTGGAAGTTGAAAAACAAGACTCTTTCCTCCACCTGTGGGGAGTATCATAAGGAGGTCTTGATTATTAAGTATAGCATCGACTCCCTCCTCTTGAAGAGGTCGAAAACCATTATGTCCGAAAATGTCTTTTAATATTTTATTTTTGATTATTCATCCTAATATGGTACAATTATATTAATGGTCGTGAGAGCTTTCGCTCCCACATATTTTTAGTATAGACGTTCGGCACAAACGACTAAAACCATTAATACAATGAATAATTTCACTGGTGTGTCCTCCTTTTTGAAGACACCCTCTGAACTTCACTCCCTTAAATCACCCGTTACCGAAAGTAAGACAAACCAGTTGCACCGAAATGATTATACTAGTTTTTGAAATTTATTTGAAAAATATGGCAAAGCGCAATACTTTTACTAAAAAGTAGCGTTTATAGCATCCACTTCATCCCAAGAGAGAGAAGCATTTTGAGTTTGGTGTTTGATGATATGGGAGACATAGCGAGCGAACATATCTGTCTCTACATTAACTCTGCAGCCTTTTTTGTAGTTCTTAAAAAGAGTCTCTTTCATAGTGTGCGGAATGATAGTAAGGCGAAAAGTGTCTGCTTTTACATCATTTACTGTGAGGCTCACACCATCAATGGTAATAGAACCCTTTGGAACTATAAAAGGGATACTCTTCTTATCTACTTTTATGAAGATATCAAAAGAGTTCCCAAGATTTTTTATCTCGTCTATAGTTCCAATAGCATCAACATGCCCTTGAACAACATGCCCCTCAAATCTATCACCCATCATCATAGCGGGTTCAATATGGACTTCATTTTTATAGTTCTCAATCACTAAGTGTTTTTGTGATTCTGGTGAGAGTTCAACACTAAAGCCATCGGATTTTACATCTACAACGGTCAAACATGCACCGTTGATAGCGATACTATCGCCGAGTTCGGCTTTGAGTTTCGCTTTTATACTTAAAGTTGAACCTACAAAGCTTTTGACTGTAGCGATTTCTCTTATTAGACCTGTAAACAAATTATTTCCTTTAAAAGACTATTTTTCCATCTTCTTGAAGACCTTTGATAATCTCCTTCGCTTTCTCATGTCCAGCATAAGCGGCTTTACGGCAGAGATCAAGAGCCTTGTCATTATCAGTTTCACACCCTATCCCTTGATCATATAAAAGACCTAAGTTATAGTAGCCTTGAGCAAGTCCGCCTTCAGCTGCACGAGTGAAGCAGATAAAACAGCGGTTATCATCTTGAATAACACCTAGACCATCTTTATAAAGTACCCCTAGGTTGTTAAAGGCTTCTAAGTGACCGCGTTTAGCAGCTTCTTCATACCAAAAAGCTGCCTCTGAGTAGTTTTGTACACAGCCAAGACCGCGTTCTAGCATAAGTCCTACTTCATACTGAGCTGGTGGTACTTCACGTTCTGCTGCAGCTAAGTGAAGCTCATGTGCTTTGAACTGGTCATGCTCAACCCCACCAATACCGTTCTCGTAAAGAATAGCGAGGTTAAAAAGTGCATAGGGCTGTTTTGCTTCGGCTGCAAGTGTGTAAAGCTCTAGTGCTGCTTTGTCATTTTTCTCACATCCTTGAGCATTTTGGTACATAAACCCAAGAGAAGTTTGTGCTGTTGCATCTCCCTCTTTTGCTAGTTGTGTATAGAGTTCAAAGGCTGTTGTATAATCTTTTGCATTGTATGCATTGTTTGCTTTTTGTAACATATTAGTTTTCATTCTCCGTTCGAATATTTTGTCTGAAAGTTGTTTTATTACCCTTGGCTGCTGCCTTGGCTTTACGTATTTTTTCTAGTAAATTTTCTTTAACTTCTAAGTGGGCATCACGGATTTTATGTTCATCACCACCATCTACTTCTGGGTCATATTCAACAATTTCAGGTGTATAATCTTTAAATAAATCATCGCTCATCTTAAAAACCTCAATTAATTTAGTTTATATTATGCAAATGATACACAAAAATGATAAAATTCCATTGAAATAAAAAGGCTAACTGTCGAACTTTTGCCTAAACAGTCTTGCGAACTCATTCTCAAAACCACATCCTTGTGGTTTTTCCGAGGTTAAAAATCAGAATTCATCCATGAATTCTTTTTTGATTTTTAAAATCCGTTCACAAAACTCTTTAGGCAAAAGTCCAAAGTGCTAAGAAGCGGGAGCAGTAAATGAATTATGATGTAATAGTAGTAGGTGGTGGTCATGCAGGTGTTGAGGCTTCACTAGCAGCAGCAAGAATGGGACATAATACCCTTCTTATCTCGATGTTAGCAGAAAATGTAGGGGCGACTTCATGTAACCCTGCTGTAGGTGGACTTGCTAAAGGGCATCTTGTTCGTGAGCTTGATGCTCTTGGTGGTGAGATGGGACTAATTACCGATGAGGCTGGAATACAGTTTCGCATACTCAACCAGACAAAAGGTCCTGCCGTTCGTGGAAGCCGTGCTCAGATAGATATGGACAGATACCGTGTAATCGCTCGTAATGTCATACTAAACACTCCAAACCTTGCACTTGCTCAAGAGACTGTAGAGTCACTTATCATTGAAAATGCTACTGTTGAGGGTGTCAAAACTGATCTTTTAAATGACTACAAGGCTAAAAAAGTCATCATCACTTCAGGAACATTTTTAAATGGAATCCTTCACATCGGTGAGGTACAAAAACTTGGTGGTCGTTACGGTGAAGAGAGAAGTGTCGGGCTTTCGGCTTCACTTAAGGAGGATGCTGGACTTGATATGGCGAGACTTAAGACTGGTACTTGTGCGAGAATTGACACTTCTAGTATTGATTTTTCTGTGATGGAAGAGCAGGGTGGGGATGAACTGCCTTCACCTTTTTCATTTAGAACAGATCGCGAAGAGTTCCGTGCTACTAAAAAACAGCTTCCTTGTTACATAGCTTATACAAATGAACTCACTCATGAGATTATCTCTAGCAATTTTTATAGAGCACCACTTTTTACAGGACAGATAGAGGGAAAATCTCCGCGTTACTGCCCAAGTATAGAAGATAAAGTAAGTAAGTTTGCTGAGAAAGATAGGCATCATCTCTTTATAGAACCACAGTCAATGGACAACACAGAGTGCTATATAAATGGACTCTCAACTTCACTCCCTCCTGAAGTACAGCGCGATATGATTAAGTCAGTTGTGGGTATGGAAAATGCAAAGATAGTACGTTATGGCTATGCCATAGAGTATGACTTTGTAGATCCTCGTGAGCTTAGACACTCGCTTGAGACAAAAAAGATAAGTGGTCTTTACTGTGCAGGGCAGATAAATGGTACGACTGGGTATGAAGAAGCAGCGGCACAAGGGCTTATGGCTGGAATAAACGCAGGACTCTCTCTACAAGAGAAAGAGCCACTTATCCTCCGCCGTGATGAAGCATACATCGGTGTACTTATTGATGACCTTGTAACAAAAGGAACAAATGAGCCTTATAGAATGTTTACTTCTCGTGCGGAGTATAGACTTCTTCTTCGTGAAGAGTCAGCAGATACTCGCCTTGGAAAGTATGGTCATGAGCTTGGTCTCATAAGTGATGAAGAGTACGAGAGAGTGAAGAAAAAAAATGAAGAGATTCGCTACGGTGCACAGCTTTTAGAAGAGGTGAAGTTTACACCAAACAAAGAGTTTAATGCACTTCTAGCCGAGATGGATGAACAACCTCTCAAAGATGTCTCAACAGCACAGCAACTTGTTGCTCGTAAGAGTTTTGATGTAGAGAAGATGCTTAAAATTGTGCCAGAGTTAGCAAAGTTTGATGACTACATAAAAGAAGAGATTTTGGTTGAAGGGAAATATGCTCGTTATATTGACAAGCAGAGTGAAGAGATAGAGCGTATGAAAAAGTACCTTAAGATCAAAATTCCTGAGGGCTTTGACTTTACAGGTGTAAGTGGTCTCTCAAAAGAGGTGCAAGAGAAGTTAAAAAGCTTCGCTCCGCCGACACTCCAAGCAGCAATGAACATTAGTGGGATTACACCAGCAGCCATAGAGATACTTCATATCTATATAAAAATGGCGAAGAGAGATAAAAAATAATGAACTATCAAGGGAATGAATATAGTAAGACTTACTACTATGTGCATACAGGACATAGAATAGGACTTGATAGATTTCGTAGAGCATCAGCAATTATAAAAAGTTTAAATGCAGACATTACTCTACTTTCATCAGACTATAGAATTGCACAGGTTGCATATAAATATGGTATAGAAAAAGCAGTTGGTGTTGATGTGGTGAGAAATATTCCCCAAATTGCAAAAAATGGTGATAATCTCATCTTAGATTCTGATGAAGCAAATCCTATCATGCTCGAAGATATGAAACAATACTTTTCTACTTTTTTACACTTAAAAAATGACAGTGTGGCTGTGGATGAGCAGTTCTTCAATGCAAAAGATGAAAAAACTGTAAAATTGACATACTTTTTTGGTGATGATGATTATGAGAAAGATTTAGAAAAAAACATAGATTTTATTGCAGAGCTAAAGCCTCATTTGCAACTTGGATTTTATTACTTCTTAGATTATGAAGATGCTTTGAGAGAGAAGTTTGAAAATTGTTATGACTTTGAAGAGTATGAAGAGATGATTTTAGAGACTGAAGTTCTTATCACTTGTTCTCCCCAAGCAGTTTTAGATTCACTTGCAAGTGGTGGAAAACCTATTTATGTTAAACGTGAAGATTATATTCATGATATGGATGAATTATTTAAGGAACTTAACATTCCTATTATCCTAAATTATAATAAAAGTGATTTAAATGTGATATTAAAGAGCATTTTTAAGCGAAAATATGGTGATTTAGCAGATAAAAGTAATATTACAAAGAAAAATATAAAAGAAGAACTCAATTTAAATTAATCTACAACAGATTTGTTATATACTTAGTTCAAATTTCACATATAAGTGAGTAAACATGAAAGATAATAGCCGTAGAGGTTTTATGGGAAAAGCATTTGGTGCTGTTGCAGGGGTTGGAGCAGTAGCTTCACTTTATGCAATGAAGAAATCTTGGGATCCCCTCCCAAGTGTAAAAGCAGCTGGTTTTACTACTCTTGATATGTCAGCATATAAAGAGAATGAACTTGTAGTTGAAAAATGGAGAGGAAAGCCTATTTTTGTTCTGAAGCAGTCTAAAGAGATGTTAGACACTGAAGGTGAAAATATGAGTAAAGTTACGGGAAAAACAACTGCTACAATTGATAAGACAAGACTTATTAAGGTAGGTGATGCACACTATATGGTTACTATTGGACTCTGTACACATCTTGGATGTATTCCAGGATATAATCCAGATAAAAAGAGCTTTCTCTGTGCATGTCATGGTGGTATGTATGATGATACAGGTATGGTAACAAAATCTCCACCTCCACGTGGCCTTGACATTCCACCTTTTAAAATCAAAGGTAATACATTGGTTTTGGGTGAAGAGGGTCCTGAGTACAAAAAAATGAAAGAAACTGGCATTACGCTTTAATTAAAGGGAAAAAATGGCACATTTTACAAAAGCTACAAGTATAAAAGATTGGTTAAATCAACGTTTAGCAATCGAAAAAGTAGAAAAGGTTATGGCATCTGAGTATTGGATTCCAAAAAACATTAACTTCTTGTGGGCAATGGGTATGGTTCTAGTAATCACATTCACAATGCTCTTGGTTTCTGGAATCTTTTTATTAATGTATTACCAACCAAATGTTAACTTAGCATTTGATAGTGTAAACTACACGATTATGCGTGAGGTTGATTTTGGATGGTTATGGAGACATGTGCATGGTGTTGCTGCATCTGTTGTTTTCTTGATCATATATATCCATATGTTCACAGCAATTTATTATGGTTCATACAAGAAGGGGCGTGAGATGATTTGGATCTCTGGTATGCTTCTTTTTGTTGCATTTTCTGCTGAAGCATTCTCTGGTTATATGTTGCCATGGGGTCAAATGTCTTACTGGGCTGGTATGGTTATTACAAACCTATTTAGTGGCGGTAGTCTACATGCTGATGGTTTAGTTGAGTGGATTCGTGGGGATTATGTTCCTGCACAAGCATTTTTAAATCGTTTCTTTATGCTTCATGTACTTCTTGTACCTTTAGCTATCATCGGTCTTATCGGTTTACACTTCGGGGCACTTCGTATTCCTCATGTTAATAATCAAGATGGTGAAGAGATTGATTTTGATGAAGAGAGTAAAAAGTATTTAGCTGGTGATAAAGCTGGAAGTAAAGTTATTAGATTTGCAAACGATTTTATGTCTAAAGATATGTTAGTAGTTGCTATTTATTTAGTATTCTTTTTCTATCTTGTTTTCTTCCATTATGACTTTGCTATGGATCCTGTAAACTTTGACCCTGCAAATGGTCTGAAGACTCCGACACATATTTACCCTGAGTGGTATTTTTTATGGTCTTATGAGATTTTACGTCCATTCTCAACAAACATAGGTCTTATGGCATTTGCATTTGCACAGGTTATTTTTATGTTACTTCCATTCCTAGATAGAAGTCCAAACACTGTTCCTGCTTCTCGTCGTGGCTTGTTTAAGTATTGGTTCTGGGCTATGCTTATCGATATGATAGTACTAACAGCTATGGGTAAAGTACCACCGATTGAGCCATTTGGAACAATCGGTTTTTATGCTGCACTGACATTTATTGGTCTATGGATAGCACTACCAATAATCACAATGTTTGAAAAAAAGGCTTAGGGGTAAAAGATGAAAAATAAAGAACCATTAATATTAGCGGTAGTAGTTTTCTTTACATTAGCAACATACTATCTAGTTGAGCCTTTTGCACACTCACAAATGCATAAGCATTTTGAAAGCGAAGGTTTCGCATACAAAGATTTACCAGCAATCACTAAAACAGGTGATGCAACTCGTGGTAAAGAGTTAGTTATGGGAGCTGGTGCTTGTACAGGCTGTCATGCAATAACATCTCAGGGTCTACAAGCACCAATGGATGCCGTAACATCTGCAAGTGCTTATGGTGTTAACCCACCTGATTTATCAAATGCAGGTGCGGTTTATGATGCAAGATTTTTAAATGCACTTATAAAAAATCCTGCACATGCACTTATGGTGGAACATAAGTTCAACCCAGCATCAGGTAAAACACATCCAATGCCACAGTTTTATGGTGCTGGTGGAGATTTAGATCAAGAAGTGGCAGATATGGTTGCCTACTTAGAATCTATTGCACCTAAGGCAGATAAGTTAACTCCAACTATGGCATTTGAGACTGCTTGTGGTAGATGTCATGCAGTTCATTATGAAAAATGGACACAGATTGGGGAAAAACCAGCATTTAAGAAAAAGCAAGATGAGTTAGCATTTGAGACAAATGTTTTAAACTATCAAGACTCTTTAGCTAAATATATGGGTACGTTACCACCAGATTTAAGTATCTATATTCGTTCTCGTGGTGAGCACTACATTAAAACTTTTGTAGAAAATCCTCAGCAATACCTTAAAGGAACTGCAATGCCTCGTGTAGGTGTAAATGCAGAAGCTGCTGATAAAGTGATAGAGTATCTTGAAGACTCAGGCGATGCAAAACGCCATGAACGTGAGTCAGTTGGAAAGAATGTTATGGTCTACATCGTAATTTTTGCAATTTTCGCTCTTCTTTGGAAAAGAGAAATTTGGCGTGACCTTCACTAAGTAAACTCTTTGGCACTCTTTTGAGTGTCAAAAAATCTCTCTTCTATTTTTCTACTTTTATCTCAATAGTTCCACAAATCAAATCATGTAACATTTTATTGTCTTTTCTCAAAAAAGGAGTAAAGAGTCCTAAAATTGTAGTTGCAGTAAATAAAAATGCAAGAAATCTCAAAAATGCCATAAAGAGAGAAAGATTTTCTTGAGTTTTGTATGTAACAACTTTAATACCATATGCTTTTTTCCCAGGAGTCTGTCCTGTTTTACTTAAAAAAAGAGCATATATCACTCCATAGAGCAGTACCGCTATAGCTGGTGCTACTTGAGAATTTTGCAGGGCTTCTCTGCCTCCAAGAACTAAGTATGTAGTTGCATACATGATGGGCATATAGATTAAAAACATATCAGTTATAAGTGCTTTTATTCTATCTGGATATCTCGCATAGAGTATCTTGACTTTAGTAGGTCTGTTCTGTTTTTTTTGCTGTTTTAGTTTACGAAATCTCATGATGCTATTATATAATAATATATTCAACTCTGAGTGCTATAATTGCATTATATTACTAAAGGATATGTATGCTTATTGATAGCTATGAGAGAGTTGTTGACTACCTTCGTGTTTCAGTCACAGAACGCTGTAATTTTAGATGTACTTACTGTATGCCAGAAAAGCCTTTCTCTTGGGTGCCAAAAGAGAACCTCTTAAGTTTTGAAGAGCTCTTTGAATTTATGAAAGTTGCTATTGATGAGGGCATTAAAAAAATTCGTATTACTGGTGGTGAACCACTTCTTCGCGAAGATTTAGATAAGTTCATCAAGATGATTTATGATTACGAACCTAGTATTGATCTTGCAATGACTACAAATGCTTTTTTACTCAAGGGAACTGCACAGAGATTAAAAGATGCAGGTCTTAAACGCATTAATGTAAGCATAGATACTCTTAAACCTGAAGTAGCACAAGATATTGCAGGAAAAAATGTCCTTAAGAATGTACTAGAAGGTGTAGATGAAGCACTCAAAGTTGGACTGAAAGTAAAAGTTAATATGGTACCGATGAATACTGTCAATGCAAATGAGATCATAGATGTCTTAGAGTATTGTAAAAGTCGGAATATGTCTGTGCGTTTTATAGAGTATATGGAAAATAAGTATGCACAAGAGGGGATCTCTGGTCTGAAATCTCCTGAACTTTTAGCAATTCTCAGAGAGAAGTATAGTTTTAGTGATGATGGCTTTGATGGAACTTCTCCTTCACATTACTATACTATGGAAGATGGCTATAGATTTGGTATCATCGAGCCTTATGCTGATGACTTCTGTGCAAAGTGCAATCGTATTAGACTTACTGCAGAGGGAAATCTTATCCCTTGTCTTTACTTTGATGAGGCTATGAGTATTGCAGAGTCTGTGAAACGCGGAGACATCAAGGGTGCAGCTGCAGTTCTTAAAGAAGTAGTTCGTACAAAACCAGAGAAGAACCGATGGGGTGGAGAAGATGGTGAAGTTTCATCTCGTGCCTTTTATGAGACTGGTGGTTGATAGGTGGTCTATCTAGTTGAACATTTTTACTCTATTCAAGGTGAGGGAAAGTATGTAGGGACTCCTTCAGTTTTCTTTCGCTTTGGTGGATGCAATATGAAATGTGAAGGTTTTGGCTGTAAGGAAAAAGCAGAGGATGGAGCAGAAGTTCTTGGCTGCGACACTGTGTATGCAGTGAATAAAGAACACTTCTCTCAAACTTGGGCACCTATAAGTAGAGCAGAAGAGCTTTTAGCAGTTTTGGAACTTTATGAACTTCCAAATGCAGTAGATATTGTCCTCACAGGTGGCGAACCACTTATCTATGCAAGTGATCCTATCTTTATAGAGTTCTTAGAAGCTCTTGTTGAGCGAGGGCATCAGATAACATTTGAGACAAACGCTTCACTAAATATTGACTTTGAAAAGTATGGCATTTACAAAGAGTGTTACTTTGCTCTTTCTGTGAAGCTCAGTAACTCAGGTGAACCTTTGAGTAAAAGAGTTCGTGGAGATATTATTTACAATATCGCCTCAAACGCAAAAGATGCTTTTTTCAAGTTCAGTATAGATGCTGAGTCTATTACCTTAGGACTTGAAGAGGAGCTGAGTGAGATTCTTCTTCATTCGCCAAAAACAAAGGTGTACTGTATGCCTGTAGGTGGAACTCAAGAGGAAGTCGAGAAAAACAGCGAACCTCTTATAGAGTTCTGTAAGGCAAAAGGGTATAATTTTAGTGATAGATTGCATATCAGAATTTGGGATGCTAACAAAGGGGTGTAGTATGATAATTAGGAAACAGTTCAAATTTGAAAATGCCCATATAGTCCGTGGCTGCTCAAGTGTAAAATGCCGTAGCTCACTTCATGGTCACTCCTATATTGTAGAACTTCTCTTTGAATCAAACTTCTTAGATAATGGTCAGATGGTCTATGACTTCGGACTTATGAAGCAAAATATGAAAGACCTTGTGGAGTCTTTTGATCATGCTGTTACACTCTGGAGTGGGGATGAGAAAAGTTATGTAGAAGATATGAAACGCCACTCAGATAGATGGGTAGAGCTTCCAGTATCACCCTCAGCCGAACAGTTCTCTCGTGTCATTTTTGTAATGGTAGACAGACTTTTACAGCTTACATCAACTGTGAATGGTGAAAAAGAGGTAAAACTTAACTCTGTCATAGTTCATGAAACAGCAACAGGCTATGCACAGTGTTTTAGCGAAGATGCTTATTCAAAAGCTATGGGTGCGATAAAACTAGAAGAGATAGTTTTTTCTCAAGAGGTAAAAAATGATTTTAATGATGCAGAACTTTTAGAAAAAATGATAGAAAATATCCCGTTCATTAATCCAAAAGTAGTCTAAGTAAGTTTAAGAGCTTACCAAAGAACTATATTTACTAGAAGTAAAACTAAACCTCGTACTGATAAACTTCACCTCTTTACCCTCTTCAAGTACCGCTAAATTTTCATCTATCATAATAAAACCATTTGCATAAGCAAGAGGGGAGACCATCCCCGGTGCAAAATGCTCACATGGTGTGAAGTACTCTCCATCAAAGTGTCCTGGTATTAAAGAACGGCGACCTACTCTTTGTTTGTACTCATTTTGCATCTTTGCATTTATTGTGTTTATAAACTTATTTTTCATACCACTTAGTGCATAAATGATACTTGTTCCAAAGAGCTCGAAGTTCAGTGCTGCTGCCATTGGGTTTCCCGGTAGGTTGAGCACTATTGTCTCTCCTACTTTTCCAAAGGTTGTTGGCTTACCTGGTTTTATCTCTATCTTATCAAAGAGTATTTTATAGCCAAAGGCTCCAAATGCCTCTTTTGTAAAGTCAGCATCCCCAACACTTACCCCACCACTTGTTATCACGAGGTCACACTCTAGTGCACTTTTTATATGAGCTTGTATATCTTCAAGTGTATCTTGTGCTGTTCCTATAAACTCTACTTCACAGCCTAACTCTTTTGCACGGGCAAGTAGGGTAGGTGTGTTTGTATTGTAGAGTTGGTAACTCTCTACCTGCTCGAAGTGCATCTTTAGCTCATTTCCAGAAGCAAAAAGTGCTACTCGTGGGCGTTTATGAACTTTGATATGACTTATTCCTTGAGAGGCAAGTAAGGTGATTTTGTGAGCATTTAAGAGACAACCAGACTCTAAGAGTGGCATCTCTTTTTTTATATCTTCTCCCGCTAGGCGAATGTGCTTACTTATAACAAGATTTGCTGGAAGTTGTACACCTTCTGGTGTTTGTATAGTATCTTCTATAGGAACTATACACTGTGTCCCTAAGGGAATCTTCGCTCCTGTCATTATCTTGATGGCATGTCCAGCTTCAAGCTCTCCATGAAAATCATCACCAGCGAAAATCGTACACTCCACTTTTACACTTTTATCAGAGTCTTCTACTTTGACAGCATAACCATCCATAGCTGAGTTATCAAATGGAGGGAGGTTATGAGTTGCGACTATATCTTGTGCGAGTACAAAGCCTAAAGCCTCTTCGATAGGAAGAATTTTAAGTGAAGTTTTTTGAATATTTGTATAGATAAGTTCTAGTGCTCTCTCAACTGTTACTGCCATAATTGATGCCTTATAAGGTGAAATAATTGACCTTATTATAGTATAATTTCCTTATGAATGAAATGTATAGTATAGGTTTGAGCCTACATAGTATCGGTGGTGTTGCAGTTTTAGCAGTTATTTTTTTCAATCTTTACTTTTTAATAAGCATGAATGACTTAAAAAAGTATAAAAGATTGAATAGTGTAGTCCTTTGGCCACTTACCTTTACTACTCTTGGTCTAGTGCTTTTTACAGGTGTCATTATGATGGCAGCAAAACATTTAGACTTTAGTTTTGCAAATATTATTATGATAATAATTTCTGTAGTTTACATTGCACTAGAAGCTAAACGTATCAAAGCTCTCAAGTATCTCAGCGAGACAAAAGACCATGCCTTTAATGCTTATAAACCAATAGCTAGAACACTTCTGCAAGTTGAGTTTATATTAGTGCTATTATTAAGTTTAGGAATGTGGTACTTATGATTTATTTTTTTGATGAAAATGCTGGTGCAGATAGACTCAAGATAAAAGGCGAGATGCATAAGTATCTTATAAAAGTGCGTAGACACACAGAAGGTGATATACTCAGTGTGCGCAGTAAAGAGAAGGTGAAAACTCTCCATAGTTACAAGGTTATAGCAGTAGAACCACGTTTCTTAGAACTTGAACTTATCAACTCACAAGAGCTAATTGTTCAAAGTAAGCAAGAGCTTCATGTGGCATGGTGTGTCATAGATAGTAAGTCAGTAGAAAAAGTACTAGCCTCATTATGCGAAATAGGAGTAAGCCGTATCTCTTTTATAGGCTGTGATAGAAGTCAAAAAAACTTCAAACAGGACTTTAAACGCTACGAGCGGATAATTGAAGCTTCTATGCAACAGAGCGGAAGAACATCTTTTATGGCATTTGATAGTTATAAAAATATAGAGAGTTTTATAAAGGAGTTCCCAGATACAAAGGTGTTTGACTTTACTGATAAAATACTAAGTGGTGATAGCAACTTTCAAAGAGTACTTATAGGATGTGAGGGAGGTTTCTCCCCATCTGAGAAAAAGTTGTTACAATCTCAAGAAGTTTTTAGACTAGACTCTCCTATGGTACTGCGTTCTGAGTCTGCTGTTATAACTGTTGCTAGTAAGATTTTGCTATAGTTTTATTATTAAGAATTATTTAGGTATAATGCGATTTCAAAAATCTGCCCCCATACGGATTTAAAAAATATATAGTTTTACGTACATTAGACGTGAGACAAAAGGCAACATAATGAAAAAAGATCTTCACCCTAACTTAGTAACTTGTACTGTAACATGTGCATGTGGAAACACTTTTGAGAACAGAGCTGTTCAAGATACACTTAAAATAGACATCTGTAATGAGTGTCACCCATTCTTCACAGGTTCTGAGAGAATGGTAGATACAGCTGGTAGAATCGAGAAGTTTAACGCTCGTTACGCTAAAAAATAGTCAAGAGTTCCTCTTGCTTAGTCTAGTTCCTACCCCCATTGGTAACATAGGCGACATCTCACTTAGAAGTATTGAACTTCTGAGTGAGGCTGATATACTCCTTTGCGAAGATACTCGCGTTACAAAAAAACTCATTAATATTTTAAAAACTCGTTATAATACTATTTTTAAAGATGACCAAGAGTTCATCTCTTTACATTCTCATAATGAACAAGCTTTTGTTGAAAAATTAGAACCCTCTTTTTTTGAGCAAAATGTTGTCTATGCTAGTGATGCAGGTATGCCAGGGGTGAGTGACCCGGGTCAGGCTCTTGTGGCTTATTGCTTGAAACATAATGTTACTTTTGATGTCCTTCCTGGAGCAAATGCAGTGCTTACTGCATTTGTAGCGAGTGGATTTGAGGAGACAAAGATGCTCTTTTTAGGGTTTTTAGACCATAAAGGGAGTTCGCGTCAAGCAGGACTGCAAAAGGCTCTTTATAATGGTTTTACTACTGTTCTTTATGAGTCACCCCATCGTATAGAAAAACTCTTAGAAGAGATAAACACAGAAGAACCTACAAGAGAACTTTTTCTGGCAAAAGAGCTGACAAAGAAGTATCAGAAGTATTTTAGGGGTAGTGCAAAAGAAGCACTTACACACCTAGATGGAAACTTTCGAGGAGAATGGGTCGTTGTTCTCTCAAGTGCTGAGGTGCAAGCTGACTCTGCTATAAGTCAAAAAGATATACTAGCACTCGATCTTCCTAAAAAGACACAAGCAAAGCTTATCTCTAAAATCACGGGTGAAAATACCAAGGCTTGTTACCAACGACTATTGGATTTATAAGCTTATTTAGATAAAATACCTCTATGTTAATATATGCAAAACAACCAATCTACTATTTGATAGATAATTACCCACAAAAAATAAAGACTCTCTACCTTGCAAAAGAGCTAGAGAAAAAAGAGTACTCGCGCCTTATGAAAATGGGCTTTGAAGTCAAACGTATTCCCAATGAGGCAGCACAAAAGATGTGTAAAAATGCTTCTCATCAAGGTTTTTTAGCTGAGGTTGAAGATGTTCACCTGCAACCTTATGACTTCTTTTTAGAGAAAAAGTTTGTGCTTATACTCTCTGGTCTTACCGATGTTGGAAATATCGGTGCATTAGTACGTAGTGCTTATGCTCTTGGTGTAGATGCTATAGTCGCTTGTGGCGTTAAACAGCTTCCACTTGAGACTATTATACGTACAAGTACGGGAGCACTTTATGATATGCCTTTTGCCATCGAGCATAATATACATGATGTGTTAAATGAGTTTAAGATGTCTGGCTTTACTACTTATGGTGCAGATATGAGTGGTATGGATATTCGTGAGACTCGAATAGATAGAAAAAAAGTACTTGTTCTTGGAAGTGAAGGAGAAGGCCTTACTTCTCGTGTAGTCTCTAAGCTTGACTGTGCGGTGAGTATTAAGATGAAACATAAGTTTGACTCGCTTAATGTAAGTGTAGCAGGTGCAATTTTAATGGATAGGATGCGATAATGAACGAAGAACTTGAACAGCTACAAAAAATTGGTGCACAGAGAATTTACGAAGAGACACATATTCCTCTTTTAACTGTTCAAGCTTTGCTTCATAGTAGTTATGATGGTTTTACCCGTGTTCAGTTTTTAGGATTTGTCTCTATACTTGAACGTGAGTACAAGTTAAACCTTACACAGATGAGGCTAACTGGTCTCACACACTTTGATGAGGATAAAGAGTTTGAAGAAGGTGTTTTTGTAGTTGCAAAAGAGAGCCAAAAAAAGACTTATCTATTAGTTATCACTCTTATTATTTTTCTTATTGGTATTTTGTATCAGATCTTTGTGGTGAACAAGGAAGAAGAGGTTAAAATAATAGATAACACAAAGATAGAAGAGCTGAAAAAAAGTATAGAACCTGTTATTGTAGAAAATAATATTACTGAAAAAGTTGTTCTACCTAGCAAGAAAAAAAAGAAGGTGGAAGTTGTTATAGCTCCAAAAAAACAAGCTCTAAAGCAAGCATCATCTTTAGTGATAGAGAGTAAGTCAAAAGTCTGGTTTGGCTATATAGATGTTGCTACAAATAAAAAATATCAAAAAACATTCCATGGTAGTACAAAGTTAGACCCTAACAAGTCTTGGCTCTTGATCTTTGGTCATGGATATATCAATATCATAATAAATAGTGAGGTACATAAATTTACTTCACCAAGTACAGTTCGCTTCTTATATAAAGAGGGTGAATTAGAAAAAATCAATGAAAAAGAGTTTAAAAGACTTAACAGAGGTAGTAAATGGTAAAATTTTTACTGTTATTCTCTCTTCTTTTCACTCTCTCTTTCGCACTTGATGAGACTGAAAATAATGAAACTGTAGCTACTATAGATCCTTTAACAAGTAAGATACAGAGTTTCCTATCTGAACAGACATATAGTAATAATGCAGAGTTTATAAATCTCATCTTTGAGCCAAAGTCTGCATTTTATAAAAATGATCGAGTGGATGCAGTAAAAGTGGTACAAACACTTAAGGAGAATGGTCTTTTAAAGCTTTTTTTTACAAAACCACAAGAGATAAAGCTGAATTTCAAAACAAGTGGTGCCCCTCTCTTTTTCGTAAAAATAATGGGTGACACACTACGAAATATTGGCTACTATCGTTATGTAACAGTGGCCTCAAATCGTGATGCTTCTGAGTTTACATGGAATATAGC
>JALWTK010000035.1 GCA_027082875.1 Sulfurimonas sp.
TCGAGATATGGCATCTTTTGTAAAAGAAGCAGATGCACTCATAAAGAAAAAAGTCTCTATGCCAACGGGTTACTACATTAGCTGGGCTGGAAGTTTTAAAAATATGAATGAGGCGACACAAAGACTTGTACTTATCATCCCTATTACTATACTCCTTGTGCTTTTACTTCTGTATACGGCATTTAACTCTCTCTCAAAATCTTTACTGATTTTACTCAATGTTCCTTTTGGATTTATTGGTGGGATTATTGCACTTGTAATGAGTGGGATTTATCTCTCTGTCTCGGCAATTGTAGGCTTTTTAGCTATCTTTGCCATTGCCATTCTTAACGGTATTGTGCTTGTGAGTTTTATAGATGAACTTCGAGTGAGATTTCCTGATGTAGATTTAAAAATAGTCCTTAAGGATGCAACACTTCTGCGTTTACGTCCTGTACTTATGACTGCATTTACCGCTCTGTTTGGTATTCTCCCTCTTCTTTTTGCTACGGGAGTTGGAAGTGAGATTCAGTACCCTTTGGCAGTTGTTATTGCAGGTGGTATCATAAGTTCAACACTGCTTACTCTGTTAATCCTTCCATCTACCTATCTACTCTTTTACTCTAAGAAGTAGTTTTGTGGTAAAAGTTATAGGATAGTGCATAGTAGCACACCTCGCTCCATCTCTCCTGAGCTGGAGCATATATTAAAACAAAAGATGATATAATCAGTATATGACATTTATGATAGAAAATAAAGAAGAGTATTTTCAGCATCTTACCTCCCTTCCAGTAGCTATAGTTGTGGTAGAAATAGCATCAGAGAACATACTCTACATAAACCCTATGGCAGAAGAGCTTTGGATGTACAAGGCTGAAGATCTTGTCGGGCATTCTCATTTACTCCTTCATCCAACTCGTAAAACGCAGGGTGATCAAAATAAGTTTCATGAAGATGCAAAAATACTTCATAAAGAAAACTTTGTAACCCGTTCTAAGAACATCATTTTACGTGCCGATGGGCATGAAATACCTGTAGAACTTAGTGTAAGTATGATAAATATAGAGGACAAAGAGGCCCTAGTAGGTACTTTTGTTAGTATAGAAAAACGTGAAGTTGCTTATAAGAATCTTCAAAAATTAGAACATACTTTAACTGCACACAATGAAAGACTGCATAATCTACTCAATAATATTAATGGTATTAGCTGGGAGTTTGATCTTGCATCTAATAGATTTACCTATGTCTCTTCTAATGTAGAAGATATTTTAGGCTATAAGCATTATGAGTGGGCCGATTTTGACTCTTGGAAAATGATGATTCATCCTGAAGATAGGCAAGAGATAGCAGAGTACTGTATGGTCGAGACAAAAAAAGCTAAAGATCATACTATGGAGTATAGAATGCTCAAAAAGGATGGCTCTATTGTTTGGGTTCTAGACATAGTGAGTTTAGGATTAGATGCTGAGGGAGTACCTATAACACTTTATGGATTTATCCTAGATATTACGAAGCAGAAAACAAATCAGTTGCAATTAGAGTACGATAAAGAGCACCTGCAAAATATAGTTAACAGTGTTCCTGATCCTATCATGGTGATAAAAGAAGATTATAATATTGAACTGATGAATACTACTTTAACAGAGAAACTTCCTTATCTCAATATAGCAGATTCAGATCATCCTAAATGTTATGAAATCTCTCATGGAAGATCAAGCCCTTGTGATGGGAGTGCACATCCCTGTCCTCTTGCCCAAGTGATGCAGACAAATGAAAATACTAAAGTTCTCCATAATCATAAAGATTTAGAGGGCAGAAGTCACTATGTAGAGATAGCAGCTAGTCCACTGCTTAATGAAGAGGGAGCATGTGTTGGGATTATAGAGTCTGCACACGATGTCACGAAGCACTTAGATACACTTAACGAACTTAAAGCCAAGAGTACAGAGTTAGACTATCAGGCACATCATGATACACTTACGGGGCTACCAAATAGAACACTCTACCATGATAGAATTGATCAGGCTATACAAAAAGCCAAACGTCTTGATAAAAAGTTTACACTCTTTTTTATAGATTTGGACCATTTTAAAGAGGTAAATGACTCTTTAGGTCATGATGCGGGAGACAGAGTACTTTTAGAAGCGACTAAGCGTCTTAAAGAGTGTTTGCGAGCTGAAGATACACTCTCTAGACTCGGTGGTGATGAGTTTACAGTACTGATTGAAAATGTAGAAAAAGTTGAAGATATCTCTCGTGTCGCACAAAACATATCAGATACTCTGCGTGAACCTTTTATGATAGAAGGTCGTAAAATTTATCTCTCGTGTAGTATAGGTATTAGCAGTTACCCTGAGGATAGTATCCATGCAAATGACTTGTTAAAGTTTGCAGATAATGCCATGTATAAGGCGAAAAATGAGGGTCGAGATAATTTTCAATTCTATTCAAAAGGAATGACTGCCTTAGTTTTTGAACGAATTGAGATGGAGGCAAATATCCGTAAAGCTCTTAAAAATGATGAGTTTAGAGTCTATTACCAACCGCAATACAATGCGAAAACAGAGCAGATAATAGGTATGGAGGCTCTTATACGTTGGAAACACCCCTCTCGCGGTTTACTCTCCCCTATGGAGTTTATTCCTTTGGCTGAAAAGTCTTCACTTATCATAGAAGTAGATAACTGGGTAATGCAGAGTGCTATGAAGCAGATAAGTACTTGGTATAAAAAGGGACTGAATCCTGGAGTACTCTCTTTAAATCTCGCGATAAAACAGCTTGAGTCTCCAACCTTTATTGAGAGACTACAGATCTATATGAATGAAGCCGATTTTCAAGCTCAGTGGCTGAAACTAGAACTCCTTGAACGCGATGTGATGCAAAGGCCCCAAGAGAGTGTTGAAAAATTACAAATATTGCATAAGCTTGGGGTAGAACTTGCCATAGATGATTTCGGTACAGGGCAATCTTCTTTGACTTATCTCAAAAGATTTCCACTAGATCAACTTAAAATAGACCACTCTTTTGTAGAGGATATTCATCAAGAAGAAGAGGATAATGCTATTGTTACAACTATAATCGCTTTGGCAAAGGCACTCAAACTTGATGTAATCGCTGAGGGTGTAGAGACAAAAGAGCAGTTGGACTTTTTACTTAAGAATGGCTGTGAAAATATTCAAGGTTATTATCTGAGTAGACCAGTGGAACCTACATCAATAGAAAAATTACTGCATCACTAATACTTCGCTAACACTTTTGTGGGATACTACGACTATCAAACAAGCAAAGGAAGCGAAAATGAAAACGACAAACATTTTATTATCACTAGCCGTGATGGGAACATTAACTTTAGGTTTTGCAGATGCAACAAACACAAATGCAGAGATCTCTCAAAAGGTACAAGCGATTAAAAATGCTCCAGTGCAAGATCGTAGTGCTATGATGAACAAGCTCAAAGCTGATATGCAAATGATGACACCAGAACAAAGAGAAACTACAATCCAAGAGATGCAGACAAGAATGCATGTAGATATGAGCAGTGTGCAAATAGATATGTCAACACAACACGAGCAAATGCAAGAACATGCTAAAAATATGCAGATGAATAGTAGTGATACTATGCAGAGAGAACAAAACATGAACCAGCATCAAGCAGGTCATGAGTATGCAGACAAAGCATATAAGCAAGGTGAAACTTTTTCTCAAGAAAATAGATTTTTTGATGTGAAGCACTAACACTTCGCTAACACTCTTATGAGATACTACGATTATCAAACAAGTAAATAAACAAAGGAAGACAAAATGAACGCAAGAAAAATACTATTATCACTAGCAGTGATGGGAACATTAACATTAGGTTTTGCAGATGCAAATACTCCAGCACCAACAGGGATTGATGCACAGATAACAGCTATACAGACTGCAAAGCCTGAAGATAGAGTTACTCTTATGAATCAGTTCAAAACAGAACTCTCAAATATGAATGCAGAAGATAGATCAGCAGCAATAGCTCAGATGCAGACAAAAATGCAAGAACATATGCAAAACCATGGCACAGATACAAACCATCAAGAGGGTAGTATGAGTCATGAAGGTATGAGCGAGCAGGCAAAACAGATGGGTGAAATGGGTCAAAACCAGATGCAGGAGCATGCAGGTGAGATGCAGTCAAACCATAACGAAGGTATGAATCGTATGCAAAATATGAATCAACAGCAAGCTGGTAACCACTATGGACAAGAGATGCAAGGAGCTGGTGCTCAGATGCAACAAGGTGGTTCAATGAGTGGACAAACTGGTTCAATGGATAGACAAGGGATGCAAAATATAGGTCAGGACTATATGAAAAGAGATCGCTAGATCTCTTTGTCCCATCTAAAATAGAAAACAGAATATTAGGAGTTTCGTATGAAAAAAAGTATATTATTTTTAGCAATGTTAATTATCTCTAGCAGTCTCTATGCTTATGTAGATAGCGATATGGACGGAGTAGAAAATGCTGTAGATCAATGTCCAAACACACCATTTACAGATCTTGTAGATATAAACGGCTGTACAAAAAAAAGTTTAGTATCTCCCCATCACTTTGATGTCATCGTAGGTGCTTCTTATTCTGACTCAGATTATTTAACACTCAACACTACTAACACACTCTCATCAACTCTGCAAGTAGACTACTACTACAAAAACTTTTCACTCCAAGCCTCTACTTCTTACTTCACAACAAATGGTGATAGCTTTAGCGACAGTGGACTTTATGACTCCTTTGTAGGCGCTGCTTATCAGTTTAAACCATTAGAAAATCTCTCTCTACGAGTTGGTGCAGGTGCAATACTTCCAACATATAATACAAGTTTAAATAATAACAACACAGACTATACAGCTTCCCTTAATTTAAGTTATAATATCTCAAAGTTTAATCTCTTTGGTGCTTACTCTTATACTCAAATAAACGATGATGATGTAAGTTTTGTAGATGCAAATGGTACTGTTACCTCTTCTGCCAACTACCAAAACACAAATGCTTATAGTTTGGGTGCAGGGTACTATATGACAAATAAACTCTATCTTAGTGGGGCGTATAATAGTAGTGATAGTGTCTACCAAAGTATAGAAGATATACAAACTGCTTCAGTGTATGGCTACTACAGTATAGATGAGCACTGGTTCTCTACATGTTCTTATGCTTATGGATTGAGTGATAGTGCAAGTAAAAACTATGTAAGCCTGCGTTTAGGGTACTTTTTTTAAAGGCAAAAAAGATGAAAGATATACTCCTTCTTGAAGATGATGTAGAATTAGCGGAGACACTCAAAGAGCTTCTTGAGATGCAAAACTACAGTGTTGATATGGTGCACAATGGTAATGATGCCATAGATGCTTCGTACGAAAATAACTATAAGCTCTATGTTTTTGATATCAATGTCCCTGATATGAATGGACTTGAACTTCTGGAGTCTCTTCGCGGGGCAGATGACACAACTTCTGCTATCTTTATCAGTGCATTAGTCGATCTCAACTCTATCTCAAAAGCATTTGAAATAGGAGCCGATGACTACATCAAAAAGCCTTTTTTCCCTGAAGAACTGCTCATTCGTGTCAATGCGAAACTAGCACAAAAGAGCAAGGATGTGACACTGGGTAATCTCCGTTATGTCGTAGAGAAAAAAGAGCTCTATCTTGATGAAAAAATAGTTCCTTTAGGAGAAGTTCAGGAGTGTCTTTGCGATATCTTTATGACAAATATTGGGAAAGTTTTAGATAAAAGCATCTTAATGGATTGTCTCCTTCATCCTTCGGACACTGCTCTTAGAGTAGCACTCAACAAGCTTAAACAGGTAACAGAGATGCCTATAAAAAATATTCGTGGTATAGGATATGTCCTTGAAAAAAGTTGAGTTAGAATCGCTGATAAAGAGTTTTTTACTCTTTTTTATCTCCCAAGCACTCCTCGTTGGAGCACTCTTCTTTTTAGAGTACAACAAAGAGATAAAAGCACTCGATGATAGCCTTTTTAATGAGATGCGAGTCTGTAGCTATGATCTCAAATGTGAGGAGTTTGGCATAGACTTTGTGCCAAAAGAGAAGGTTGATCTTTATAAACTTTATAAAAATAGTGGCGGATTGAGTAGCTACTTTAGCATAAGTGGTTCTAAGAAAAATGCCTTGAAAATTTACTATACAAAGAAGAAGTATACTCATAAACTCGATGAGGTGCAGAGGAGTTTAACACTCAGTTTTTTACTTGTACTCCTAGTCATCACACTCTTCTCTGTAGTTTTCTCTTTTTATACTTTATCGCCTCTAAGAAATGCTCTTAAAATGACAGAAGAGTTTATAAAAGACATACTCCATGACTTTAACACACCGCTTTCAACACTGCGTTTAAACCTTTCCATGCTCAAGTCTAAAGTAGGGGAGTCTAAGCAGATAACTCGCATAGAAAATGCAGTACAAAACATCCTAAATCTGCAGTCAAACTTACGCTCTTATCTCACAAACCATGAACTTCAAAAAGAGGAGTTTGATCTTAAAGAGTTTATCGAAGAGCGAGTTTCTCTTGTAGAAAAAAATTATAAAGGGATATTGTATAGTGTAGAGGTAGAGGCTAAAAAAGTAAAACTTAATCGAGACTCTTTTGCAAGGATAGTAGATAATATTCTCTCTAATGCAGGGAAGTACAATAGAGTAAATGGCAGTGTGACTCTTTCGTATGAAAACAATAAGCTGATAATAAAAGACACAGGAAAAGGGATAAAAAACCCAAAAAAAGTCTTCGAGCGTTTCTACAAAGAGCAAGAAAGAGGCATAGGCATAGGACTACACATAGTAAAAAAACTCTGTGATGAGATGGGCATAAAAATCTCGCTTACTAGTGAAGTGGGTGTTGGGAGTAGTTTTGTTTTAGAGATGAACTCATCTGCTGTTTAGTAAAAGTGTGCTAAAATCATTATATGAATACAAAACAAGAGATATTAGATTTTTTAACATCACATCAACAAGAGATTGCTTCTGAGTATCATGTCAATAAGATTGCCCTTTTTGGCTCTTTTTCTCGTGGGGAACAGACTCAAAAAAGTGATGTTGACCTCTTAATAGAGATAGAAGAAGGCACGAAAAACATCCATGACCTGAAAATCTCTTTACAAACATATCTCTCTACTGTTTTTGAACGTAGTGTTGATTTAGCACGAGAAAAGTACCTAAAACCTTATGCAAAAGAGCTTATTCTAAAAGATGCTATTTATGTCTACTAAGATAAAGTTTGAACTACTTGCTCTGCTGGAGTCTATTTCAAAAGTGGAACTCTATTCTCAAGATTTTGTTGAAGCTGAAGATTTTTATCATGACCAGAAAAGTTTTGATGCCTCTATGATGCAATTTGTTGTTATTGGGGAAGTTATATCAAGGCTTGATGATAATTTTAAAATTTCTCATGATGAAATACCGTGGCAGAAGATTAAGGATTTTGGTATAGATGCTGATGAAATCTGGGATATAATGCAAAATAAACTTTTACCTCTTAAAAGTAGTATACAAACCTTAGTGGATGCTATATAAACAATGATTGCACAAGACTCCATAGAAGCCCTTAAAGCTCGACTTGATATTGTTGATGTTGTTGGGAACTATGTGGAGCTGAAAAAAGCAGGGGGGAATTTTAAAGCCCCTTGCCCTTTCCATGATGAAAAATCCCCCTCTTTTGTAGTAAGCCCTCAGAAGCAGATATATCACTGTTTTGGATGTGGAGCTAGTGGAAATGCTATCGGTTTTGTTATGGAGTATGAAAAACTCAACTACCCTGAAGCACTAGAAAAACTTGCTGAAAATTATAACTTTACACTCACTTACACAGATAACAAACATAACAAACCTCGCTCACAGGTTATGGACAAGCTCAACGAATGGTACCAATCTCTTCTTACTCAAAACAAGATAGCGAGTGCTTATGTGCAAGAACGCGGTATTTTTGAGAGTAGTATAGAGAAGTTTGGTATAGGGTATGCCCCTGACTCAAACGCCACACTGAACTACATTCGCTCACAACAGTTTGCCATCAAAGAGGCTATAGATATGGGTGTCGTGGGGTATGAACCATCTCGTAACCAGACCTATGCACGTTTTATTGAGCGGGTGACTTTTCCTATTCATTCGGCAAATGGTAGCATCGTTGGTTTTGGTGGTCGGACTATTACAGGACATAACGCCAAGTATGTCAACTCCCCTGAGACGGCTTACTTTAACAAGTCACGTTTGTTATATGCTTACCATCTTGCCAAACAAGCACTCTATAAAAAACAAGAGATTATCATAACAGAGGGTTATCTTGATGTTATCATGCTCCATCAAGCAGGCTTTGATAACGCGGTAGCCACTCTTGGAACAGCTCTAACAGTTGAACACTTACCACTTCTTCGTAAAGGCTCCCCTCGTGTTGTGATGGCCTATGATGGGGATAAAGCAGGTCGAGCCGCTGCACTTAAAGCGAGTAAACTTTTAAGTGCTAGTGGTTTTAATGGTGGCGTTGTTGTCTTTGGTGGTGGACTAGACCCTGCTGATATGGTCAAAGATGGTCGCAGTGAAGAACTTGCGACTATGTTTCGTGACCCTAAGCCTTTTATAGAGTTTGTTTTAGATGAGATACTTTCACTTTATGACCTTACAAATCCAAAAGAGAAAGAGTCTTGTATGGGGGAGGGTGTGAGCTACTTAAAAACACTCTCACCACTTTTACAAGAAGAATATAAGACCTATCTTGCCTCGCGTTTAGGGGGAATGGGAGTTTCCCCATCCTTAGTGAAGTTAAATACAGGTCATCAACAAAACCAAAATACTCCACTTGTACAAAAAAATACTCACAGAGATATGTGGGAGCTTACACTCATTAAAACTGTTATAGAGAAGCCTCACCTTATAGACCAAGTTCTCGATGTCCTTGACCCATCTCTTTTACAGTTTCACTCAAGAGAATTTTCTTTGGCACTTGCAAACAGAATGGATGCACCAGAGCTTATGGCGATAGCTGTAGATGAGAGTATAGTTGTACTTCAAGATGCAGAAGCTCTTAATGCGGAACTTATAACCTTTCTCTCACGTTACTATGAACGTGAGTTACGCAAGGTAAATATCGCACAAAACATAAGCTTTGAAGAGAAAGCTTTTTATATAAGAAAGTTTCGTGGTAAGATAGCAAAACTCAAACGCGGTCAGTTAGTCGGTTTTAACGACTAAGGCTCTCAAAGCCATTAGCATTAAAGTGGTAAAACTTACTCTTTTTGTAAAAAGAGACAGCCTCACTGATCTGCTGCTCCTTATATATTTTCTTATCACACACTATTCTACATTTTATTTTTTTATTTTGCATCGCTTGTTTGTTTGCAGTTGATAGTGTTGTTTCATAGAGGGTTTCACCCACTAAAATAGTGCTTAAAAGTAAGATTATTAACATTTTCATAATCTTAAAATCGACATAAAAAAGAAAAAGTTAACAATTATTAAATGTTTTTTTTATCTGGCCGA
Source organism: Sulfurimonas sp. (assembly GCA_027082875.1). Classification (GTDB taxonomy): domain Bacteria; phylum Campylobacterota; class Campylobacteria; order Campylobacterales; family Sulfurimonadaceae; genus Sulfurimonas. The sequence goes on from JALWTK010000035.1 coordinate 9,499, forward strand.
TATATCTATTTAGAAATAGTGGAACAGAATATGCTCAATACCGTGCAGGCTGGTGTAATGTTTCGAATAAGAGGTGCATCATTATTAAATTAATGTATGTTAAGTAAAAAAATATCTACTTAAGGCAGTACAATTATTACTGGTATTAAGAAGTAATAATTGTATTGCCTTAACGCAGTATTTGGTAAATATTTTATGAGGATGAAGTTATGAAAAAAGTTACTTTTATACTAGCAAGTATGCTAGTTGTTGTGTTATCGGGTTGTGGAGGAGGAACAAGTTCTTCTACTTCAACTTTGAGTAATACAAATGTTGACACAACATCAGGTGGTAATGAAGTTAAAACTGAAAGTGGTGTTGTCAAAGATGTTCGAGGTTTAACTCAGTTTCCAGCAGTTCCAGCTGTACCAGAGTCGTAGATAAAAGGTGTTCTTGTGAAAAGTTTTCTAATTGTACTTATAGCTCTTTTTTTGGCTGCTTGTGGGGTTAGTACTAACTCTAGCAAATCAAGTCAAGCAATAGCTTCTGGTACAGAAACAGGAATTAGCACAGGAACAGGTGGAACAGGAAGTGACACAAATGGAACAGGAACTGATACTGGTACTACTGTTGCTGTAGTAGATGAAACTACAGATGCTGGTTTTAGTAAAGTAGATGCAATAAAAGATCCTAATGCATGTATAGCGAATAACACATTTAAGTTTATTGAGGATAGTAGTTTTGACCCTAATTCAGTTGCAGATAGTGCAAATGGTTTGGAACTTGCTTCTCAATATCCTTATAGTGCGAACTTAGAGGCTACAAAAGTGGTACTCTATTATCCGAGTATTGGTGTTAGTTTATTAGGTAAAACTGTAAATTTGTATGAAGAGAATTACCGTTTAAGTTTTGATAAGGCATGGAGCTCAAGTTCGAACTCTTCTGTATATGTAAGAACACCTAAGGACTCTACAAATACTCACAGCTGTTATCGCTATGAGTTAAGTTCTTTAAGTGGTGCAGGTATCACAAGAACAAAAGTGTATAGATAAAATAAAAGGAAAAAACATGATATTTAATTATAGAAAAAGTTTATTAAGTATTGCAGCTGCTACAGCCTTGGTTGTAACATCTGCAAGTGCTGGTTATATTCCACTAGTTGATAATAGTGGGGCAGGTGAGCAGTGGACACTCTTTGGTGTCACAGGTCTACAGATAAGTGGACCAGGTGCTGGAACTTCAGCAGGTACTTTTAGTATAGCTGACAGCACAGCAACGGCGGTAACAGATGATACAAAAGATGATCTTTTCGTAGAAGGTCTTTATGCTTCTACTGGAGAGTCTCTTGCAAAAGTGAAAACATATGCTTCTTATATAGAAGTACGTGTAGATACAACAGGTGCAGTTTATAATAAAACTGAACCAGTTCGTACTATGTATGTAACTTTTACAGAAGGTGCTGGTCCAGACTTTGCATTTACATATCGTGCTTCTTTAGAAGGGCACACTATGCAATATAGTAAAAATGCTGATGGTTCTGATGCCCATACCGTTACTATTAGTTCGTCTAACACATATAGTAATCCTGCTCTTGGTGCAACTATTCAAGAGGTACCAAGTGTTCCCGGGTCTGCTCTTAGTAAAATTTCTGATCTTGTAGACTATAATTTATCGAACAATCCTGAAAACTCTGTTTACTATGATAAAGACAAAGACCAAGATGTTGCAGCTACAGGTGAGTATCTTCGTATTTATTCGTATGATGCAGCAACACAAGAGTGGGGTCTGTATGATTCTCGAAATAATGCTGATGTAAATAATTTTTCTGAATTAGTAAAAGGTAAAGCATACTGGGCAAAAATGAAAAACAGTGGTTCTACTGAAGGTGGTTTAATTCTTGGGAGTTCCTCTATTTCAGCAACAGAGTATGCAACAGCAGGTATTACTGATGGCTGGAACTTGATGGCATTTGAGAAGCAAAATCCTGATATTCGTAAATCTGATACTGGATTAATCTTAAGTGTAGATACAAATGGGACAATGGACATTTATGATGTTTCTGGAAACCATTCTGTATCAATAACTACTGATGCTTCAAGCCTTACAGCAACATCAAATACTATAAACCAGGCGATTAAAGTAGCAAAAATAGAAGGAACCTTTCCTGAAACTTTTAGTATAAGAGCTTATCCTCTTTCTGCTGGTAAGATTGCATTAGTATCAAATACTAAATTTATAGTAGCTGATACAGGTAATGGAATATCTAATGTTACTACTCTTGCTGGTAAAGATCCATATAAGGTACAAATTTCAGATTTAATCAATACTGATGATTCAACAGCCACTACTGATTTAGGTAATGGTGTTTCTGCTAAAACTGCAGCAATGTCAAAATATGGTGAGTATTCATTAGTTGTTGAGCCTTTATTAGGTACAGGTACTGCGGCTGCTGATGCTTCTGCATCTATTCAGATTCAAAGTGCTGCTAGCGATGCAACTGAAAATGATGCTGACTCTATTACTGGAGATACAACTATGGCCAATGTTGTAACTTCATTAACTAATGGTGGAAATATAGGTGGTGCTACTTATACAGCGAAATATTATGAGATAGACACTGATGTAAATGGTACATCAGATGCTGTTCTTATCTCTGCTACTACCCCATTTTATGTAAGAGATCATACTTTTACTAGAGTATTTACTTACGTTGATGTGAATAACTCTGCAACTGGTAAAATCGAATTTGTAGGTACAGGTGATGATAAAAGTATCACAGATGGTCAGCTTGAGGCAGGATCAGGTGATAATAATGCTACTGGTTTCGCAACAAATATCAATGCTCATGCTCCTACAGGATTAAAAGCAGTACGAATAGGTACAACTAACGATGTTGCATTTATCACAGCCGTAGCTAACGCTAATGAGTTTCAAGTTTTAGAAAATACATCTTCTACTGTAACCTATGATACTTTAACGGATGCTACTACAGATAAAGATCTTGGAAAAGGTGCGGTTAAAGGGGTTTACTCGCTAGATGGATTAGCTTCTGCACCATTAACAAATACTGTTATTACTAATGGCGGTGATCTGAATGCATCTACAGATGAAAATCTTACTGGCTTACAAGTTAGTGTAACAACTACTTTTGGAACTTTTACAGATACTAACACTTCTGTTGGAGTAAATAGTGATGCTACGGCATATGCCCCTGTTATAGAAAAGAAAATTAAAGCACTTTTATCTAGTAAAAATATTGCTTATAAATCAGTAACGACAAGTGTTACTGATCTTTCTACAACAATTGTAAGTTCAGAAATCACTAAGTTTAAACTTACTCAAACTGGTACAGCTGCTAGTACAGCAGATAGTAATGCTACTATCTCTACATTAGGTAAAGCTTCTTCTTCCGCCGATTTAGCAGCAGATTTAAAGTATAATGCTATTTACTCTCCAAATTATGTAGTTGATGGTCCTCTTTACACTATGAAAAAGGCAGGCTTTACTCTTGGTGCTATGGTGACAGGTACTACAGACTTAAGCGATGGTTCTGTAAACTGGGATAGTATTGACTTGACACGTAAACCTTCTGAGTGGTTAGACTCTCAAGACTATAACCTCTTTAGAGTAAATGAGTCTTCTGGATACTGGGCATATTTAACAGCAGATAGTGGAGCAAATAACTTAGCTATTTCAAATGCTGTTATCTCTCCTTTAGCTTATACTTATCGTTTCAATGAAAATGGTACAAACTATAACTCACTTTCAGGAAATATTGCTCTTACAGTAGAGGGATTAAGTGAATATGATGATAGACAATCTGCAGTTATAAAAGTTTCTGTTGCTGGTTCTGAAGTTGAGCTTGCACACACTGCTGGAAGTATTGTTTATAATGGTAAACTTAGCTCTTATGAGATTGAAGATATGGTAAATGGTGAGAACTATGATGTATTAGCTAATATTGCTGATGGTCTTGGCTATAACAAAAGATCACTAAGTACAGGATTAACTTTAGATCTTCAAAAACCAGAGAAGCCAGTTATTGCTCTTGGTGATGGTACAGCTGTATCAATCACTTCTACAAGTACTGATGTGGGGAACTTCTATATTTATAATGGTCAAATTCCAGAAATAGACACGGCGACTTCTTCAAACTTTCTTGCTAAAGTTGCGACAGCTGATGCTGCTGCTTATGGTCTTTGTCAATCAGTTAAGAAATTAAAGTGGGATGAGAAAGCTTATGCTTTAAATATAATTGCAGTTGATGGAAAAGGGACTCTTGGTTTAGGTAATGTCTCAGATACAGCGACAGTAGACTTTGTGCCAACTCTTCAAAATGCAATTCGCTTAACAGATGAAAATGCTGCTAATGATCCAACACAGGGTACTTCACTCGGTGAAATTTTTGATGCATCTTGTGCAAGTACTGGACCTCAAACTGTAAACTATGGTATGACACTTACATCTCTTGCAGATAACCAAACAGTGAACATGGCATATGAAGCAGAGAATGTAACTGATACAACAGCAAATCCAATCTCACTGTTTGTAAATGCATCGAACAAAACAAGTTCTATTCAAGCTAAAATCACTTATGCTGATGTTTATGCAGGGAAAAGTATATATCTTGAGATGGAAGGAACTGTTTACTCTTTAGTTCTTCCAACACAAGCTGAGATTGTTGGGGATGATAATGCAACAAATGATATTGGTGCTGATTCAAGATACTATGGTGCAGCTGATGTTGGTGCAAGTACGGACTCTCCATTAGATCTTTATGATACTATTGATGACACAGTGGCTGGTTCACATGGTTATGCTGAAGTTCAAGTAGGTCAACATTTAGTACCGGTTATTCCATAATTCTGATACTTTTTAAGACTACATCTTTTTAGATGTGGTCTTTATATCTCTTCTTTAAAGGTTTTAAAACATGACAAAACTACTTCTACTTATAACCCTCTCTCTTACTTATCTGCAGGCTAACTGTAAAGAGTACAGACTCCTTGGTTCAGAGAATCAAAACAGGATGATGATAGACTCTAAAGAGAGTATAGTTTGGGATAAGCAAGATGGTATTTGGAGTGTTTCTAAACCTACTCACAAAGTTAGACTTACAAACTCTACATGTAAAAATAGCGGTTATGTACTTATAAACAATAACGACATAAAGTACAAAACACTTCTATACCCTAAAAATTATTATGACTTAAAAAAGGGATGGAATTACCTTACGACACCCAAAGATGGTGTAGATGTTCGCAAAACATTTTTAGATGCGGAGTTTGTCTATGTGTATGACAAACGCTCACAAGCATGGGCTGGTTACTCTTCACAAGCAAAACTCATGAATAAAATAAAAATAAGCAGAATTTTAGAACTTAAGTACATTGAACCAAAACAAGGTTTTTATGTACTGAGCAGTAAAGCTAAGAGAGTTAGTATAGTCTCAAAACTACCCAATGCTCAATGCCAAAAGATTATGAAAAGTAAGAAATATAACCTTATCTACGATAGTGGAACAGATTCTGCATTTAGCTTTAATACTGTAAAATCAGTCGGAGTAAAATCAAGATACTGGTCACATACAAGAAAAGGTGTGTATAATGACTCTAGAATTCTTATAATGGTACCAAAAATTCAGAAATTATCTAAAAATAAAACACTAAAAAAATATGGTCCAGCAATTCCAATGATGATGATACACTTTAATGAAGCATATACTGAAAAAGAGTTTTATGCATATGACTACTTAGATGAGTCATGCTATAAAGGTGTCTTTCCCTCAAAAAGGTTACCTCCAAAACCAATGCTTAAAAAGTTAAAATAGGGGAAAGGAGAAAAAATGTTAAAATTTTTTATAGCAATAATAATTTCTCTATCTATACTTCATGCCGATGCAACTCCTCAACAGTGTAAACAAGATCTAAAACAGACAGTAAGTAGCTACTATAAGGCAGACAACAGTAAGTTGCAAAAAAATCTGTTTGAAGCAAGAGAGAACTATATGATTTCTCTACAAAGTGCATACTCTGCACTAGAAAGTTGTATGGCAAATGAAGACTATAACTTTGAGATGATCTTTAGTTTCATTCAAAAAAACCAAGAAGGCATTGAATCTACACAAAACTGAATAATTATGGTAAAATACTTAAAATAAATTATACAGGTTCTCTTTAATGCTCAAAGTACTGTTACCACTCATCTTTTCACTCTCTTTATTTGCCCAAAGTGACCAGTGGTACTCGAGAATAAATGCCGAGATAGAAGCGGGTATGTATATCCCTACCCTTAGTGGAACGATAGAAAATATCCATGGTATATCAGATTTTTCACAAGACTTTGGCTATACAGATGCAAAAGCAAGTTATTTTTCTATAGAACTAAGACATAATTATGACTATATCCCAAATCTTTATCTCTCTTACTTTAATATGCAAGATAGTCAAAGTGCGACACTAACAAAAACTGTTCAAATCGTAGATAAAAGTTTCAATTCAGATGTTTTTACTACTATAGACTACCAAGTATCTGATGCTACTCTTTATCAAGATCTACAACTCAAAGGCCAGGTGTTCAAACTGTTTGGAAGAAAATTTTATACTGGAGATTTGGAGTTTGATATTGGACTAAGTGCAAAGCTTTTAAAGTGGCACTATGAGGTGAAAGACCTTACCGATCTTGCAAGAGCATCAGCTTGGATAGATGTAAATGAGTTAATTCCTCTTCCTTATTTTGGTGTGAAGTACTTTTATTATGATCTGATGATTTACACAAATATTAATGATTTGGCTTTTAGCAAAGCGAAGTCTAGTGCTTATCGGGCTGGTATAGATTATAGAGTTGTTGGCGGTCTTTATTTAAGTACTTCATATCTTTATGAGCAGTTTAATGTTGTAGAGCAACAAGATACAGTAGAATTTAAAACTTCTGGATTGAAATTTAGTTTTAAGTATGCATTTTAAGAAAAAGGATTTAAATATGAAATATATGTTGTTAGTTGCATTACTCGTTGGAACACTAACTTCTGCTTTGGCAGAACAGGGTCAGCCAGATGAAGATATAGAAGAGTATGTGGAGGAGACTGTTGCACCTGCACCTGCAAAGAAGCCTGAAGTAAAGGCTAGTAATGTTCTTAGAGAAAACTCTACTATGACTATTTCAGTTGTAGGGCAGGGTGTTGCTCCTGCTTTTACTATTTCACATGCACAAGCTTATGCTCTTGCGAAAAGAGCAGCTACTGCAGATGCTTATAGACTCATAGCTGAAAAAGTCAACGGTGTTGTTGTAGAGGGTAAAGACACTGTACGAAATATGGTTATGCAAAGATCAACAGTTAATACAAATGTAAGAGCAATGATTAAGAATGCAACTGTTGTTGAGACAACTTTTAAAGATGGTCTGTGTGAAGTTGAAATGGAGATTCGTTTATCTTATAACCAATTTTAAAACTTATAGGCAATACCAAGTTCGACAACATTTTGAAAGTTAGTATTAATATCTCTCGTTTGTGTTGTTGAAGTAAAAGAGATTGTATGATTTAAAAATATACCTTGGTAGGAGAGAGAGAGTGGAATGTACCCGAACATATCATAACTAACTCCTATCTGCATTCCATACATTGCTGAGCCAGAAGGTGTAGAGTGCTCAGAAGTGATAATGAGACTAGAGTAACCCAATAGTGCACCGATGTAAATATTACTATTTTGAGCTATATTATGATAATAGTTTTCAGAGAAGTAAAAATTTGATATTGTTGTTTGCTTTACAGAGCTAGAAGAATAAGAAAGAGTAGATAGTAAGTACTTTTTGAGGAAATATCCCACCTTCAGAGAATAAGTAGTGCCACTGTCATTGAAAGATATTTTTTGATCAATATCTCCCTTTATCGAACTGCTTCCAATACCAACCCCAACTATCCATTTTCTCTCTTTTTGTGATGTAAGAGCAATCTCTTCTTCTTTTTTCTCTATTTTCTTTTTTCTTTCTAATTTTGCACTAGGGAATAGTGTCTGAACCTTTCTAAGGTTAATTTCTGCTCTATCTTTTGTTTGATACTCTTTCGTATAGATAAAATAGTAGTTTTTATATTTTTTTACATACATTTTAATATGCAAGGTTTGAAGTTTTGCATGAATAGGTTTGAGGTTATGTTTATTTGCTGTCTTCGTGACGATAACTCTCTGTGCGAGAAGAGGAAGAGAGAGTATACCTACATATAAAAAAAGCATAAATAGTTTCATGGAAAGTCCCTTGTTCTTTGAATTCTAAGTTCTTGAGTATATTAGCAAATTTCATACCTAATTTAATTTATAGATAATTTATGAAAATTAGAGTACAATTAATAAATAATATTAATTTTAGACTGGAGAAGTGGTGCAACGATTTTTAAAACTTATTTTACTCCTCATCTTTATTCTATTTTTTACTGCTTGTGGGAATGGTTCAGTTAATGATCTTAACATAACAAATCCTCAAACTGTTGGAAACAAAGCACCTATTGCAGATGCAGGAACAGACCAAAATGTAAGTCTAAATGCTATAGTTGGGCTTGATGGTTCAGGAAGCTCTGATTCGGATGGAGATACTTTAACATATCTCTGGAGTTTTGCAGAGAAGCCATCTGGCAGTAACCCTATCCTCTCTAATGAAAAAATAGTAAATCCAACATTTCAAGCTAAAAGTAATGGTGTTTATATTTTAAGTCTTACTGTAAATGACTCCAAGCAGAATAGTCTTGTTGCCTCTACTGTAAGTATAACTGTTACCTCATTTCCAGTAGCAAATGCAGGTGCAGATCAAAATGTATTTACACTTTCTAAGGTGACTTTGGATGCCTCTTCAAGTAGTGTCTCTCAAGAGAAGAGTTTGAGCTACTTATGGACTTTTACCTCTAAGCCTACAGATAGCACAGCAGTCTTATCATCGAGAACAATAGTTAATCCAACATTTGTAGCAGATAAAAATGGAACATATCAAATTTCCTTAATTGTCAATGATGGTACACAAAGTAGCTCTCCTGATACTGTGTTAATTAGTGCAAATAGAAAAAACATAGCACCAATTGCTGACGCTGGAGATAATCAAAATGTGAAAATAGATGATAGTGTTACATTGGATGGTTCCAAAAGTTTTGATGCAAATGCAGACATGCTGACTTATAAATGGAAGATTGTGCAAAAACCACTTGGAAGTCTGGCATCGCTATCTAATATAGCTGTTGTGCAGCCAAGTGTGGTAGTAGATCTTGCTGGCACATATGTTTTTGGCTTACAAGTAAATGATGGAGAGATGGATAGCTCTTTATCTAGTGTGACTATTCAGGTTTCAAATGCTAACTCTGCTCCAATAGCTGATGCAGGAAAGACTCAAGAAGTTTATACTACAACATATGTAACTCTTGATGGCTCTGCTAGTAGTGATGTAGACCATAATATCCTTACCTATAATTGGAGTATTGTCTCTCAACCAGAAGGCAGTTCATCTACACTTATTCATAAAAATACTATCAATCCTAGTTTTCTAGCAGACACAGAAGGAACATATGTTTTTAGCTTGTTAGTGAGTGATGCTGTTTTAAATAGTAACTATGCCTATGTATCTGTAAATGCAAAGGTGAAAAATGTCCCTCCTGTTGCCAATGCAGGTAGTTCTCAAAATGTCAAAATATCTTCAAGTAAAGATATTTATTTAGATGCTTCTTTAAGTTCTGATGCAAATTTAGATATTTTAAAATATAACTGGTTGATGGTCTCTAAACCAGTGAAAAGTATCTCTTCTCTTGTGGGTACTAATATTTCCAATCCACACTTTAAAGCAGATGTTGTGGGTACATATGTTTTTCAACTGATTGTCAGCGATATAGAGTTTCAGAGTGCTCCTGATTATGTCACAGTAACTGCCACGGCTGAGAACTCTATTCCTCAAGCAAAAGCAGGCGATGACCAGTCTGTCACTACTCTCTCTACTGTAATGCTGAACGGATCATTGAGTTCTGATGCAGATGCAGATCACTTAACATATATTTGGTATATTGTCTCTAAACCAGTAGATAGCAATGCTTCACTTTCAGATAATGGCATTGTGAATCCAACATTTGTAGCAGATAAAGATGGTACATACTCTTTTGAACTTATTGTAAATGATGGTACATCTAATAGTCTCGCAGATACTGTTTTGGTAACTGCAACAACAACAAATGCTACACCTATAGCCAAAATAGCTGATAATCAAGAAGTTAAAACAGGCTCCGTAGTGGTACTAAATGGGGCAAAAAGTTACGATGCAGATTATGATGCTCTTACATATAGATGGATAATAGTCTCTTTGCCGACAGGAAGCAATACAACTATTTCAAACCCGACACTTGTCAGTACAACAATGATTCCAGACAGTGATGGAACTTATGTAGTAGGGCTAGGAGTTAATGATGGAATTATCTCGAGTAAAATAGTGTATACGACAATTGTAGCTACTAAAGAGAACACAAAACCAATAGCTAATGCAGGTATAGACAAAAATGTCTCTTTGGGAGCGACCGTGACATTAACTGCCTTAGCAAGTAGTGATATTGATGGAGATAGTTTAACTTACTCATGGAGTATGATATCTCTCCCCAGTACAAGTTCTGCACAACTCTCTTCTACAACAGCAGCTGAGCCAACATTTGTGGCTGATAAAGATGGTGCATATGTTTTTGAACTCATAGTAAGTGATGGGAAAGCAGAAAGCACTCGAGATTATATTACTGTGAATGCCCAGTAAGCTCAAGTGTAAATTAGGAACAAAAAGTGCTGTATTTCTAAAAAACCTTTTTTAATAAAGGGCATTAGGAGTATAAAATGATTTTAGTAGATACTAAAACAGCAACACAAACTTCAGCATTTCCCTCTCTCATTGCTCTTCCATTAGAAGAAGGGGACTCCAAAATAACTTTGAGTTTCTCAGAATTGCTTCAAGGCTTAACTACTAAAAGTGGCGATGAGGTGATTCAAAATGGAGCACTTGTTTTAGCACTTTCTAAAGATGTAAAGGGCATTGATATGGTGCCTATAACTAAAGAAACTCCCCTTGAGTTAAATCCGCAAATAACACAAAATCTTAGTCCTACTGAATTAAAAGTACTAGTAGCTGATGCAAAAAAATATCTAAAAACAAAAATTATTGAGAGTGAAGGATTTAAGAAAGCTGAAATTCAAAAACTTCCTAAAACGCTTAAAGGACTTGTTGCAGTAGCAAAGAAGTTCGGACTAGATATGAGTAAAATAACAGTTGAAGAGATTAAAGTAGATCCAAAAATTATAGCTAAGGTAGAGAAACCAGAACTCTTAAAAGAGATTGCAAAGCCTCAGAAAACACTTAAAGATGTGATTACATCAAAAGAGCCTCAAACATTTGCTAGTGTGAAAAGCGTGAAACAGGAAAAAGTTGCAGAACCTCTAAAAACACTTAAGGATGTAATTGCATCAAAAGAGCCTCAAACATTGCCTAGTGTGAAACAGGAAAAAGTTGCAGAACCTCAAAAAACACTTAAGGATGTGGTTGACTCAAAGGTAGCAGTTAAAGAGCCAGTTAAGCAGACCAAAGCTGATATAACTGTTAATATTGATACTGATGTGAAAGAAGTGCAAAATATTACAAGAGAAACAAGAGTAAAAGAACTCCCAAAGAAGATAAAATCAACACCTCTTTTTAAAGCTCAAACAAAGATTGAAATATCAACAGAGCAGATAGTAAATGCTAAAATAAATACTATAACAGAGATCCAAACACCCAAACAAAAAGCAGATAATACTCTTAAAGCACTTCTTCATGGGAAAAAAGTAACGCAAAAAGAGATCGGATTTACACCGGACTTTGCAGTGGCAACAGCTAGAGTTATAGCTCCTCAGACAACAACAGAGGCTAAAAAGTCCTTAGAGTCTCTTTTAAGAGGAGAACAAAACGATACTACAACAGCTTCAAAAATTGATGGTTTGAATGTATCTAAGGCAGATAGTTTTGAAGTGAAGATACATGAATCCAAACAGATGACAAAATATCTTTCTCAAGATGTAAAAACGGCTATTGAAGACTATAAGGCACCTTTTACAAGAATAAAAGTACAACTTAATCCACAAAGACTTGGTGAAGTAGACTTGACTATAGTGCAGCGTGGTAAAAATTTACACATAAATCTTACTTCAAATAATGCAGCTATTAATACTTTAGCTTTAAATGCCAATGACTTAAAAGTACAACTTACAAATAATGGAATAAATAATGCTTCATTAAACTTTAATAACAACTCCTCAGACTCTTCGCAGAGTGGTTTTGGGCAACAACAGCAGAACTCCCAGCATGGAAGAGAAGTAAAAGATGAGTATAGCTACTTCGATAACGAAGAAAAAAATGAAGAGATCTTAAACTCTTTAGAGATAGTAGTTCCAAACTACGCATAAAGGATACATGATGGCAATTAATGCATATGGTAGAAATATAGCAACAAATGGTACAATACCAACAGCTTCAACAGCGGCAAAGGATAAGACAGCATTAGGTAAAGATGATTTTATGAAACTTCTTTTAGTACAGTTACAGTATCAAGACCCAACATCTCCGATGGATGCAGAGAAAATTTTGACACAAACTTCACAACTAGCATCTCTTGAGTCATCTAACAATACAAAAGATGCTCTTACTAAGCTTACAGATGCTATGGGCAGTACAAATCAGTTTTCAACTATTGCCGCTATAGGCAAAACCGCAGATTTAGGAAGTGATGCTATCACCCATGAGAAAGGATCTAGCTCGACATTTGAAGTCTATTTTCCTAAGGATGTCGAACAAGGGACTATCTCTATTAAAGATAAATCAGGTGCTACCGTAGGTACACTAGATGTTGGAACAAACCCCTCTGGTGTCTATCAGTTTACATGGGATGGACTGAATGCTTCGGGAACAGAGATAGATAGTGGTATTTATAGTGTAACGGCAAGTTATAAAGATAAAAATGCAGAGACACAAGAGACGAGATTGGGTGCTTATCCTATTGAATCAGTACGATTTGATCAAGGAAAGACTCTTGTAAAGGTAGGCTCTTCTTATGTTCCACTAGAGAATATTAAAGAGGTTTATTAAAAAGGTTTATTAAAAAGGTTAGAGGGGTAGACTATGATGACTCAAGCTTACTATACAGGGATATCTGGATTGCAAAATAGCTCTACTGGTATTGATGTAGTGTCTAATAATATTGCAAATATTAGTACTATTGGATATCGTGGCTATAAAACAGAATTTGCTTCCCTCTTTGAAGACTCTATCTCTACAGGAGTAGGAAGTTCTAATACTGTAGGTGCTGGAGTACAAGTACAAACAACTTCAATGATGCGAGATCAAGGCTCTTTGGCACTATCGGAGAGAAGTACAGATGTTGCAATACAAGGTGATGGCTGGTTTGGTGTAGCTAGTGATGGCAATACAGAGTACACACGCGATGGTGCTTTTACTTTTGATGCAAATAATGACCTTGTAACTGCTGATGGATATTATGTTCTTGGAACAAAGGGAAATAATATTAGCGATGATAATGTACTCACAAAAAAAATACCTGAACTAAAACTCACAGATGTCGCAGGACAAGAGAAACTTCGCTTTCCAAAAACCTTGACATATCCTCCTGAACCATCAACAAAGGTGAAATTTTTAGCAAATCTTGGTGTTGGAAATGATCCTATTACCGTAGGAGCCACAGTCATTGATCCTAAAAATAATAGAAATCAACTGGGTTTAGAGTTTATTAAAAATGAAACACAGACACCACCTGGTAGTCAGTATACGGTAACTGCAACTACACAAAGTGTAGATGGGACTACTATTTATGACACAAAAAAGGGGGAAGTCTCCTTCGATGCAACAGGTGCTCTTCTGAGTAATACATTAACTAGTATAGATAATAATGGAGCTACTGTAGCCATAGATTTTGGAAATGGATATGATGGAATTACTTCTAGCGATCTTCCATTTGTTGCAGGTTCAAGTATTGCCGATGGAACTATTGGTGGGGATTTAGCTGGTTACTCTGTTAATCGAAATGCTGAGGTTATTGCGACATTTACAAATGGTGAGCAGAGTAGTGTAGGAAAAATAGCCGTATATCATTTTAGGAATGAGCAGGGCTTGGACCGAGTGAATGGTTCTAGATTTCAGGAGAGTTCTAATAGTGGAAAAGCACTCTTTCGTCAAGATGCAAATGGTAATGCCATTAATGGCTCTGATGTTGTGAACTTTAGACTGGAGAGCTCAAATATCGAACTCTCTTATGGTCTTACCGAGCTTATTATTCTCCAACGCTCTTATGATGCGAACTCAAAATCTATTACAACGGCAGATCAAATGATGCAAAAAGCACTACAGATGGATGCTTAAAAAGTAGTTAGAAAGTTGGTACACTTTATGCTATATATTCTTTACTAATGACTATCTTTTAGATAGTTTCTTAAAGGATTTAAAATGTTGAAATCACTTTTTTCCGGTGTATCCGGACTCCAATCGCATCAAGTGGCGATGGATATTGAATCAAATAATATTGCAAATGTTAATACTATAGGCTACAAATATTCTCGTGCAAACTTCTCAGACCTTTTAGCACAAACCAAATCGATAGCAACAGCACCCCAAGGCTCTCTTGGTGGTAAAAACCCTGTTCAAGTAGGTCTTGGCTCTACAGTAAGTTCTTCAACTCGTATCTTCTCTCAGGGTTCTATCCAAAACTCTGATAAAAATACAGATGTTGCCATTCAGGGTGATGGTTTTTTTATTATCTCTGGTGATGAAGGAAACTCTTACAAATACACGAGGGCAGGGGATTTTAAGTTTGATGCCGGCGGAAACTTTGTTGATAATAACGGGTTTATTGCTCAAGGTTGGTTAAGAGATCCTGTAACTGGAAAGGTGGATTCAAGTGCTCCTATTACAAGTATTAATATCCCACCTGGACTAACAACTCCAGCTAGTCCAACTCAAGAAATTGCATTAAAAGCTAATCTTAACTCTGGTCCTTTAGTGGAGAGCTTCTCTCCCGCCTTTGCTATGGATGAGAATGGTAATTTTGTTGATAGCAACGGTGATGCTATACCAGCGGCAGAAGCACCAAGTCCTGATGATTTGGGTTCTATGTTTAACAGTACAGGAGAAGCTTTCTCACTTAAAGATGGACAAGGAATAATAGTATCTTATGATGGTGGGGCAACGAGTTCAACATATACATATAATGCTGCATTTACAGGTCCGGTAACTAGTGGAGGTAGCGACTTTAGAACGATAGCTGATTTAAGAGAAGCTATATCTAATGATGCAACAGCTGTATCTTCAACTGTGAAAGTAACAGTAACTGACAAAGGTAAGATAAGTATTGACAACTCAGATACAGCGGGTACTGCCCTCAACATTACCGTAAATCCAGTAACTGGTGGGGGAGTATTGGAAAATACTAAGTTTACAAGTGCACTTAAAGGAATCGAAGCTGTTCTACCTGCATCAACTGGTTCAGTCAGTCTCTCTCAAGATATGAATGCAGCAACTCACTCTAGTAGTATTGATATTTTTGATTCACTTGGAACAAAGCATACTGTGAGAATGCAGTTTCGAAAAGTATCATCTAGTAAATGGGATACTACTATTACTGTTCCTGAACCCTCAGCAATAAGTGCTTCTTCTCCGACAAATAGGGTGGAGGGTTTTATTCAATTTGATAATAATGGCTCACTTTTACAGTATAATCCTGGGAGTATCTCTTTTACAGGAAATAATGGTTCAAAACCTAATCAAACAGTAAACTTTTCTTTTGGAACATCTGGTCAGTTTGATGGTATGACATCTTTTGATAGTAAATCTTCAACATCTGGAATCTCTCAAGATGGTTTTACAGGTGGAGATCTCGTTGGTATAAGAATTGATCAATCAGGAACATTAGTTGGGTCTTTCTCAAATGGGCACTCTTTTGGTCTAGCACAAATAGGAATGGCAAAGTTTACAAATAATGAAGGACTCTCTACTGAGGGTGGAAATGTCTATATCCAAACTGCCAACTCAGGTGAGCCTATCATAGGTACAGCTGCAACGGCTGGGCGTGGATTTATTCAGTCATCTGCACTAGAAGCTTCAAATGTTGACCTCTCTCGTGCTTTAACTCAGCTTATCATCATCCAGCGTGGTTTCCAAGCAAATGGTAAAACTATTACGACTTCTGATCAACTTCTGCAGACTCTCATAGGTCTTAAAAACTAACTGAATTCTTCTCTTTCATCCCTTTTATGGTATAATATTTTATTATACTAATATAAAGGGATTTCCATTTGATTAAAAATATATTATTATCTTCTCTTCTTTTTGCTACAACTGTTTTCGCATTTGATACACGCACACATGTTTGGATTGCACAAGAAGTTATTAACGATCTTAACGACTCTAAAGTTACCATAAAACCTTTTGGTGAGTTTGATGTTGATCCTTCTATCGTAGAAGCGATTACAAATAATCAAAGAGTATTTCGTATGGGAAATATTGGTCCTGATGGTTTCCCTGATGTTGTAGGTGGGCAGGTAACTGTGCATCCTGGTCTTGAAGATGGGACTATTGACGACGGGAGTGAAGTGTTTCATGGCTGGAAAAGTGATGAGTGGTTTGAGTGGGTGATAAACAAAGCACAAACGCCAAAAGAGAAAGCCTTTGCTTATGGTTTCTTACTCCATGGTGCAGCAGATACTTTCGCACACACCTATGTAAATATGTACACAGGTGATATCTTTGATATGAATGATGGGGAGACAGATGTTGAGAAACGCCATATTTTCTTAGAAAAGTTCATCAGTGATAGACTGCCTCCTATGAAAGATGTAAATGGCGTTACTATTGGTAACTTTTGGGAGAGTGTTGCTGTAGATGAAGAGCTCCCGGTAAACTTCATAAAGTCTACTCTTCTTATGAATAAAGAGGTAGCAACACAGTATGCACTCTCAGGTACCGCTTCATATCTTACAAAGATGTATGAGTTTAGAGAGAAGATTGCAGAACTTAGTGATAAAAATACAGAAGCAACAGTAGAAGCTGATTTGGACAAAGCGAATGACGAGTGTGACACACGATGGTACCCCGGAAAGTACCTCTTATCTATCTTCACTTCACAAGATGAAGCATGTAGTACAAAAGATTATCTCAATGCAAAACTTAACAAAATCAAATCTTTTAATCTACCTACATATAGCTTCAAGCAAGCATGGCTAGATAAGATTGATGCTGCGATAGACGCCTACATCATGACAAGTTCACGAATGAGTCAAGAGTTTATGAAAGTAAATGGAGATAGTTATGGACAACTTACAAAGTGGATAGAGTGCTACTCCTCTGCATTTACGGATCCAACAACAGCACTCTCAACTGCTACTCAAGAGACATGTAAGCTCTCTAGTAAGCTAGAGGAGAAACTTTCATTTTTGGATGATGTCAAAGCAAAAACAGATTTTACAGCACTTAGTGGACTCAAAGCAAAAGTTAATGAAATCAGTAGTAGTACAGGAAGTGAGATAGTAAGTCTTATTGGAGTCGCTGCCCTAGAGATTATCACTGTTAAAGAGAAACCAGTAAGCGAAGCGGATCTTAACAAGCAATTTGGTGAAGATACAAGTGATAAGCATCTTCTGCTTATTAACGATATAGCTCAGCGTGTGAAACTCGAGATGGCTGTAGATATGAACGGTGAGTTAAATCCAGAAAGATTTTATCCACTTTACAATGCTGTAGTCCTTGCAAAACTAGCACTTCTTTCTCCTGAGCAGTTAAATGAGCTTATAA
>JALWTK010000036.1 GCA_027082875.1 Sulfurimonas sp.
AACCTAAAACATTTCTCGACCCACTTACACCGCTGCGTTTAATATAGCGAAACATCTCTCGTGTACTCTCAAACTCTAAAGTATAGTTTACAACTTCAAACTCTGCATCGAAGTACTTCTCTTGAAGAGCTTTTATCTGAGCAGATGAACGAAGGAGTGGTGTGAGGTTTGCTGTTTTATTTAATGTGGCAAAAGTACCTGAAGTAAAGATAGCTAAAGAGAGAGGAAGATTTAGCTTTGCAATATTTGTAAACACTTTGTCTAAGTCTTCTGCCCACTGTAGTGCTGAAGCTGAGAAAATATGCTCAAACTCATAGGTGCTTAAATTTTCAAAGAGTGTTGCATCGTTAAAGTCTCCATAGATAGCTTCTTGTCTTTTACTCTTTGGGTGAAGCTCTAACATTTGAGGAGCAAAGTCTACCCCTACAAAATGTTTGTACTTCCATTCTATGCTTCTACAAAGCTCTCCATTTCCACACCCTAAGTCTAATATATGCTTTGGTTTTGTTTGGATATCTGCTAAGAGTTTTTGAATAACCTTTTTTTGGATAACATTGTAAGTGTCATACTCTTTAGCATGTTTTGAAAACTCTTGGCTTATTTTCATTTTTTGTTGATAACTAGGGAGATAATGAAAAGTGCTATAACACTTAGCACTATAGTCGCACCAGAAGGAAGTGAGTAATAGTATGAGGTAGTCATACCAAAAATCACACTAAAGAGTGCAAAGACCAGCGAGATAAGCATAGTGTTTTTAAAACCAACTCTAAACTGTAAGGCTGCAGCAGTAGGGATGACCATAAGAGCACCTATCAGCAGACTTCCAACTACTCGAATAGAGAGTGCTATAATAATGGCCACAACAGTCACAAGAAGGAAGTTTAAAAACTTCACTTTGATACCGCTTGTTTTTGCTACCTCTTCATCATAACAGATAAAAAAGAGCTCTTTACTAAAGATAAGAAGAAGCCCTAAAGCAAGAGATCCAAAGAGCATAATAGTTACAAGGTCTTCGCTACTTACAGAGAGAATAGAACCAAAGAGGTAAGAGAAGAGTGAGTTGTTAAATGCTCCTCCAAGTGAGACAATGATGACAGCGAGTGCTAGTGATCCTGAAAGTATGATGGAGAGTATGGCATCAGAGTAGAGAGAGAAACTACTTCTAAGATACTCTATGAGCCACGAGGAGAGGACTGCTACGATTACTGCTACCCAGAGAGGATTGTATCCTGCTACGAGGCCTACTGCTACTCCTACAAGTGCAGAGTGTGCTAGTGTTTCACTCATAAGTGAGTAGCGTTTGAGTACTATAAAAGTTCCACTTATAGAAGCAAGTGTCGCGATGAGTAGCCCAGCGATAAAGGCTCTTTGCATAAACTCGTAGTCAAAGATCTCTAGCATCCACTCTCTCCTGAGCAGTCATGCTTGTGGTTAGAGATAAGGTGGGCATCAATACCATAAAGTGCTGACATATCTTCACAGGAGAGTGTCTCTTTTGGATTGTTGCAGATAGCTGCTTGTTGATTGATGGTAAAAAGTCTAGTAATATCATCAGCTATAACACCAATATCGTGAGTGATAAAGACTATGGTAATATTTTCTTCCTTATTAAGTTTGCTGAGAAGTTTGTAAAAACGCTGTTGTGAGACCATATCTACCCCAGTATTTGGCTCATCCAGGATGAGTATCTCAGGGGAAGAGGCTAGAGCACGGGCTATCATAGTACGTTGGCGTTGTCCTCCGGAGAGTGTTCCTATCATTTTGTCTTTGAGATGAATGATATCCATCTTTGCCATGGCATCTTCTACTACTTCTGCATCTTCTTTTGAAAATCCTGCGAAGATACCGCGTTTAGCAACACGACCCATTTTGACTATATCTTCCACTGTTGCTGGGAAGTTCTCATCTACTAGAGAAGCACGTTGAGGAACAAAACCTATCTTATGCCACTCTTTAAAATTCTTCATCTTTTTTCCAAAGAGTCTTACTTCTCCAGAAGTTGGTTTTTCTAAACCTAAAAGCATACGGATAAGTGTTGTTTTTCCACCACCGTTTGGCCCTATGATAGCAATATACTCACCATGAAAGATCTCTAAGGAAATATTTGAGAGGATAGTGTTCTCCCTAACAATAAAAGAGAGATTTTTCACATCAAAGATAGGTATTTTAAACTCTAGTTGCACTCTAGTGCCTTGGTGATTTTGTGAAGATTTATCTCCATAATATCTTTGTAACTAAGATTTTTTTTCATCTCATCTGCTGTAATGTTTCCTAATGCATCAAGAGTCTCTACTTTAAGCCCAACTTCATTCGCTATACTCTGCATACTTTTTGTACTTGCAAAACTTTCACCAAAAAGAAGTAGAATTTTTTGCTTTTTTATAGTCCCTATAATCTTTTGCATACTTTTAGCATCTGTTTGTGCTTCAGGAGAGAGACCACTCAGCGATATTACTTTAAAACCAAACTCATGTGCGAGATAACCGTAGGCATTGTGACTTACGACTATACTTTTTTGCTTACAGCTTGAAAGAGCATTGGCATACTTTTCTTGCAAAGATGCCAAACCTTTAAGGTATTGCTTCTCACGTTTTTTATAGAGTGCCTTATTGTTTGGTTTCAGTGCTATAAGCTCTTTTGTTATCGCATTTGTGGCGATTTTCATATTTTCTATACTCAGCCAGTAATGAGGGTCAACTCCGGACTCATCCTCACCTGCATGATGGTGCTCATGCTCCTCTACTTTACTAAGTTTTCGCAGATGCACAAGTGTGGAGATATTAAGCACTTTTTGTTTAAAAGTATAGTTATGTGTCCATGGTTCAAGTCCTGAACCACTGTAGATGACCAAAGCACTTCTCTCTATGTTTGCCATAGTTCTTGGTGTTGGCTCATAAGAGTGAGGGTCTACACCAAAGGGCAATATACTTATCACTTTTAGTGAGTTTTTGGCGATAGAGGTAGTGATATCATAAAGTGCAAAAGAGCTTACAGAGACAACACTCTTTTCTTCTTTTCCTTGCTTGTTTTGATTGAGTAAAAAGATAAAAAGTAAGGAGATAGGAAGTAGTAGAAAAAATGCTCTTTTTTTATAGTTTATCATCTCTGTTACACTCCTCTTTTATTTTTTATGATTATACCCTTTTTTGTTTTACATTTAGTTTGTTTTTATATTTACGGATGTATAATCAAACCGATAATAACAAAAAGGATTTATAAATGGCAATGACACTAGAAGAAGTTTCAACAATATTAAATGATATTGGGTTTAGTCACAAACTAGATAAAGAGGACAATGTAATCATTTCTGCTGGTGGTAGCAGTGAGAATAGACTGGCATACTTTATTAGAATGAGAGAAGATGGTGAGATGTTTGATATGGCAGGGCGTCTTTTAGATGAGAACACTGATCAGATCAATGCAAAAGGTAGTGAATATACAACAGAGTTAATGGCTTATCTACTTCTTAGAAACTGGGAGACTAAGTTTGGTACTTGGGAGTTTGATCATAATGATGGTTTTATCTCTTTTGCTGTTGAGATCCCTTTAGAAGATAACAATCTTACAAAAAAACAACTTCAAAGAATCACAAAGATTATGATAAGTGCTTCAAAAGAGGCTGGAGATATTAAGAGTATCTTAAAAACAGGTGCACTTCCTTTAGATGGTGATGATGCTGCAAAAAGAATCGCTGAACTAGAGGCTATGCTTAAAGCATTACAGAGTAATGGCATCTAAGAAGAGTGTTTCCTAAACGCCAGAGCTGGCGTTTAGCCTTTTGAAATACTGTTACAAGGATATAAATGAGAACACTATTTTTAACGGCTAAAAAATTCGCTATAGATGAAAAAGCAGAAGAGATTACTATTGAGCACTTTACAAAAGCTATCAACTGTATAGAGTTTATTGATACAAAAGCTGGGCAACTCGTATGTGAGTATCTAAAATGCTCACCACATCCAAGCTCTATATACACAAAAGAGAACATAAAAGAGGCAAGTGAACATGGCACTGTAGTATTTAGTAAGGATGTGCAGAACTTTAAGAAGTATCTTGAGGAGAATGGTTTTGCACTCAATGTTGTAGCGACTAAACTCTTTGTAGACAAGAAAAATGCTCTACAAGGTTTCAAAGAGCGCATCAATCAACTCGAGGAGTCTCTAAGCTCTCAAGTATTTGGTCAAGAGATGGCTATAGAAGCAATCTGTGACAAGATAGTTGAGTCGAGTTACAATGTCGCAAAAAGTGGCCCTAAGGGGATCTTCTTTTTTCTAGGGCCCCCAGCTACTGGAAAAACTATGCTCTCAGAGATCATGGGAAAAGAACTAGATGGCTATGATGGCTTTAAAATCTTTGATATGACACAGTATGTCGATGAAGAGTCTGGTTTTGGGCTTTTTGGAAGTGAAGCTGTTTATAAAGACTCAAAAGAGGGAAAACTCACCAAGTATGTCAAAGAGCATCCAAAATCTGTCATAGTTTTTGATGAGATAGAGAAGACTCATCCTTCAGTTTTAAGTAACTTTTTGAT
Organism: Sulfurimonas sp.; assembly: GCA_027082875.1. GTDB lineage: Bacteria > Campylobacterota > Campylobacteria > Campylobacterales > Sulfurimonadaceae > Sulfurimonas. Next base: position 4,532 of record JALWTK010000036.1, read on the forward strand.
GATGCTCTCAAGCGGTAAAGCTGAAGATACTAACACTGAAGAGGTGATAGACTTCACTCAGACACTACTAGTCTTTACCTCTAACCTCGGTTCAGAGCTCTACAACAACCAAAACTTTCTAGATATGATGAAAGTAAATCCTATGCAAGCAAATGCAACTATTATAGAAGCTATCTCTCGAGAGGAGAAGCTTGTCTCTGGTCGTATGGTCAAGGCACTCTCACCAGAGATACTCTCGCGTTTATCTAAGGGGCAGGTAGTGCTTTTTAATAAGCTTCCATTTCATGCACTTCTCAGTATTGCCAAGCAGACTATCTTAGAGATTCAAGATGGTTTTGAGTCAGAGTTTGGTATCAAAATCAAGTATCATGACTTTGATACCCTTTTGACTGCTCTTATACTCTCTCTAGCTCCGCTTATAGATGTACGCAAGCTCAAATCTAAACTACCTTTTATACTTTTTGATCTGATCACTGACTATATCCGTCGCAGTGATGTCATGATAGCTGAGATTCATTTTTCTATTGATGAAGCATCTATAGCACTTCTTAGCGAGTCTCTTCTCTCTCTCAACACACAAGAGCAGACACGAATGATTCACAAGCTTTTTCGTAAAAATGAGAGTTTTACTTTTAGTATAGATTCAAACTTTTACGATGGAAAGTTAGCCTTTAGTATAAAAGATCTCAAGCAAGAGAAACTTACTAGAGCCAAAGATTTAAGTGGAGAGGATGGACTTGTCTTTAGTGTGCCAAATATTAGCTTTAAAAATGTTGCTGGTCATCATCTGGCAAAGAAGCGACTTAGTGAGATTATAAATATTCTTAAAGATCCTTCACGTTTGAGTAAGTTTGGTGTTGCCCTACCAAAGGGTATGTTACTTTATGGTGTGCCTGGAACTGGAAAGACTATGCTTGCCAAAGCCTTTGCAAATGAAGCAGACCTCCCTTTCATCCAGACAACAGGAACAGAGATCTTAGATATTGACCTGATGAAAAATATCTTTAAAAAAGCTCGTGAGTATGCACCTAGTATTATATTTATAGATGAGATAGATGCTATTGGTAGTCGTAATGGTGGGGCTATAGATCTTCGTATAAATCAATTCCTCACAGAGCTAAATGGTTTCTCAGACAATGCCGAAGAACAAGTCTTTGTCATCGCTGCAACTAATCTAAAAGATAAGATAGACTCAGCAATACTACGTTCAGGAAGAATAGACCTACATATAGAGATAGATACTCTTGACCGTGATGCAAGAGCTTTTTTCTTAGATAAACTACTTCAAAAACCTACAGAGGGAGAGTTTGACAGAGAAAAGATACTTACTCTTACCTCTAGAATGACAGGAGCCGACCTTCAAAAAGTCGAGAGAGAAGCTTCTCTTTATGTCTTTAGAAATAAGCTAGAGGCTATCACACAAGAGATAGTTATAGAGCAGATAAACACTGTGAAGTATGGTTCAAGGATAACGCATAAGTCCATAGAAAAGCTGATGGAGTCCACTGCCATTCATGAAGCTGGTCATGCTGTTATCTCTCGTATACTTCTACCAGATGCAAAGATAGAACAGGTCACTGTGACTCCTAGAAATGATGCACTTGGTTTCGTTTCTTATGATGGAGATGTTAACTTTAGTAATCTAACACGCCAAGATATAAAAGATAAACTTTGTGTTGCCTTTGCAGGGCGAGAGGCACAGCTCAAACAGTATGGGGAGGAGGGGTTTGATAGCGGTGCATCAAATGACCTTAAGATGGCAACTTCCTATGCATACTACGGAGTTGCCAATCTTGGTATGGGCGATAAAACTGGCTATGTAAATATAGAAAACAATAAAACTCTTTTCACTGCGAAGATAGAGGAAGATGTACAAACTTGGCTCAACGAAGCACGCCAAAGAACAGTTGAGCTTGTGCAAAAACATTGGAAGAGTATAGTAACTCTTGCTGCACTTTTAGAAAAACAAGAGATAGTTAATGAAGCAGAACTTTTAAAACTTCTTGGCCAAGAGTAGTTTTAGTTGATAATATAAGCTTTTTTAGATATAATTCGCCACTTTAAAATAATAGGAATTTATTTATGACAACTAGTCTTTTACTTATAGTACAGATTGTTTTAGTGATTATGATCGTTATCGCTGTACTTCTACAGAAGAGTTCGAGCATCGGTCTTGGGGCATACAGTGGATCTAATGACTCTGTTTTTGGAGCAAAAGGGCCAAGTAGTTTCTTAGCAAAAGCTACTTTTACTATAGGGTTTTTATTTGTAGTGAATACTATCACTCTTGGGTATATGTATTCACAAGCCGCTCAAGCATCAGTTGTAGATGAGATGGTTGAGAACAAAAATGTTGTCTCTCCTGTAGCACCAGTTGCAGCACCAACAAAAGCTACTGAGACAAATAGCACAAAATAATTTTTCCCTTTAGGAGTTACAACTTCATGTAACTCCTCTATTTCTTTAAAACACTTCTCCCTTTTTACACAACTTTAAAAGATATCCTGCTACAATTATGCTATTAAATAGACTCAAGGAACATATATGTTAAATGAAATCTTCGACGCTTGTACTACAAAAATGCAAGGTAGTGTTGAGCACATGCACCGTGACTTTAAAACACTCAGAACTGGTAAGGTTCTTATCTCTGTTTTAGACAATGTAAAGATAGACTACTACGGTACACCAACACCACTTGACCAAGTAGGTTCTGTTATCGCTACTGATGCTACAACTATTGTTGTAAACCCGTGGGAAAAGAATCTTCTTCAAGATATTGAGTCTGCTATTGCAGCTGCAAATATCGGAGTAAACCCGAACAATGATGGTGACCAGATCAAACTTTTCTTTCCACCAATGACAGTTGAGCAACGCCAAGAGTCTGTAAAGCAGATGAAAGTAATGGGTGAGAATGCAAAAGTAAGTATTCGTAATGATAGACGCGACTCAAACGATAAGATCAAGAAACTTGAAAAAGAGAAAGAGATTACTCAAGATGACTCAAAATCAGCACAAGATAAAATACAAAAGATAACTGATAAATTCATCGCTACAATAGATAGCACTCTTAAAGAGAAAGAACAAGAAATACTAAAGGTTTAATGAGATGGATATAAAAAAAATATATATGGATGCTGATGCTCTTTTAGAGGGTCACTTCAAACTTAGCTCTGGAAATCACTCACAATTTTACCTCCAATCGGCAAAGGTTTTAGAGGATCCTAAAACTGCTAAGCTTTTAGCAGAAGCACTTGCAAAGCAGATCAAAGAGAGTGGTTTAGA
>JALWTK010000037.1 GCA_027082875.1 Sulfurimonas sp.
TACATAAAAATCACTACCAGTACACTAAATATCTCTGCAAATATCATAAAAGATGCTGCTCAAAGTGGAAACTTTGAAAATAGACAGATATTTAACAAGGGAGGTGGAGAACTCGATGAACTTGCATGGAACATCAACAATCTTTTTGACCAGTTAGAGGCTCTTATGCGAGAGATAAATACTTCTATTGAGTATGCTGCTCAAAATAAATACTTCCGTCGTATTTCAACTGCTGGACTCAATGACTCCTTTATAAAAACAGGAAATCTTATCAACTCTAGTATAGATGCTATGGAAGTGGAGTTCAAAGAGCAAGAACGCAAAGCACTTATTTTAGAACTCTCGCAGATTGGCCAAGGGCTCACTACAAGTTTTCAAAATATACAGACACAGATAAGTGATACCAACGATACTCTCTCTCAACTCGCGATAGACTCTCAAGAGAGTGCCTCCCTCTCTCGCTCAAACACAGAAGTCATAACTACTATGAATGAGAACTTTGAAAAACTTTCAGAGATCATCACACAAAATGATGAATCAATAGAGGGTGTATCAAACAAAACTGCAGAGATAACCTCTGTTATAGACCTCATCAAAGATATCGCTGACCAGACAAATCTTCTTGCCTTAAATGCAGCCATAGAAGCAGCACGTGCAGGAGAACATGGACGTGGTTTTGCAGTAGTAGCAGATGAAGTGCGTAAACTTGCAGAACGTACACAAAAAGCGACTACCGAGATAAGCATCAACATCTCTACACTCCAGCAAGAAGCGAATGGTATGCTAGAAAATTCTAAAGCACTCAATGCTATTGCAGATGAATCAACAGGCAGTGTAGGAACTCTCTTCTCTTCAGTCGAGCAATTTAACAAAACAAGTGAATCTGTTCTAGCATCTAGTCGCCTGATGAAGAACAAAAATTTTGTTGTTTTGGCAAAAATAGATCATATTCTCTACAAAGATGATGCACTCAAGCATATAGAAAAGCTTTCTCAAAAAGAGGTAGTCTCACACCATGACTGCCGTTTAGGGAAATGGTATGACACAGAAGGTGCTTCACTCTTTAGCCACTCTGCAAGTTATCAAGCTATAGACATACCACATGCAATAGTCCATAACAAAGTAAACGAAACCTTTGAACTACTTAAAGATGCTGATGCCCTCACACATAAAGATACTATTATAGAAAACTTTACAGAGATGGAAGATGCTTCTATGGAACTTTTTGATCTTATGGACTCTATGTTAGAGGAAGAGGCTCAGTTTCAAGAGAACAACATTCAAGAGGGTGAGATAGATCTTTGGGATGACTAAGTTCTATAAAAATCTCACGCTCTATCTTTTTAATATTTAAATTCAAAATCAAAATAGCTAGCATTTTTTAATGCTAAATCATCAGTTAATTCACCTAGATAATTTGTTTCTATCTCTTTTAAAAGATTATTAAAATCTTTTTGCTTAAATATATTTACTCTAATTAATAATATTTTATGTAAAAAATAGTACCAACTATCTGGGTCTTCTACATAAAGCTTTTTATATAGATTAAAAGATGTTCCTAAATTCTCTTCTGCATCTTTTATATTATTTTCATAGTAACTACACTTTGCCAAATCGTAGTATATGTTTGCAACTACAGGATGATCTATACCAAATGACCTTACACGAAGTACTAATGCTTCATTAAACAAGATTCTTGCTTCAACATAATTTTTCATTTTTAAGGAACATTTTGCTAAATCTCTAACAGAACGTGATATGTAAGAGTGATTAGCATCATAAATCTTTCTTCGTTGCTCTAAAACATTTGTAAATATTGAGAATGCTTTCTCTAAATCTCCTAGCATATAATAATAAACACCTTCAGATGTTTTACTCACTAGTATATCAGGGTGCTCTTGTGAAAAAAGTTCATTTCTTATTTCTAAAGATTTATCTAAATATACTTTTGCAATAGCTAAATCGTTCATCTCAATACAAGTTGTTGCATAATTATTGTAGGAGGCTGCTAGTGATATTTTAACATCTAAGTCTGATTGATATTCTTCTTGAATCTCTATACTGTTTTGAATATGCTTCACTGCCTTGTTATGTTGGTTTATAAATCTCATATTAAAACAGAGAAAATTTTCTATTTTAGCCAACTGCAGTAAATTAACCTCTGTTTTTTCTTGCTTTTGAAAAAAGGCTAGTGCTTTTTCAAGTTCTTTTCCTGCTTGCATAAAATTACTTAAGTACACTAATACAAGTGCATACTCTTTAGAAATAGAAAAATATTCTAAATTTTTTTCTTCTTTGCTATCTAATATTTTTCTATAATATTGTGCTGCTAATTTATACTCACCTTTTCGTCTAAATATGTAAGCAAGTTTTTCCATGGCATAGAGTGTCTTTTCATGCATACTACCTAAAAGGACTTCTCGCTTTTGTATTATCTCTTTTACCATATTTTCTGCTTTAGTAAACTCAGCTTTTAGTAAAAGAATCTCCACATATCGCATCATATAGTTTAAGGTAAGCTCATCATTCTCTCCCATCGTTTTTTTATAATTATGAAGAAGTTGTTTAGCAAATTTTTCCGCTTCATCATAATTTTTATTCTCAATAAATTTTTCTGAAATTTCCTGAAGTGCTAGATAGTAATGTTTATGTGATGAAGGGACTTTAGAGAATGGAAAGAGTTCAATGAGGTCTGGTGTATAATTGGCATTTTCAAAGTCATTAAAAAAATAGTTATACAACTTATCTCTACCCTCTTCAATATCAATCCAATAATTTTCACTACAATACTCTTCACTCATTAGCCAATCTATAATTGACTTATGATAAAAAAAGAGTTTATTATCTTCTTCTTCTATCAAAGTGCCAAACTTTGAAACTACTTTTTTAAATTCTCTTTTTTTAATTTTTAATATATCACCTAGTAGATTTTTATCTATAGGTTTTCTAGAAGAAACTAGTAGTTCTAGTAGTCCCATATATTTTTCTTCATACTCTTCTATATCAGTAAATTTTCTTTTAAAATAACGTTCATATGTTCCGGCTAAGCCTTTTGGAAACTCATCTAAAGATTCAACATTTAATGCTCCACTATTAATCTCTTTAATTACCTCTTGTAGATAGAGTATATTACCTTCACTTTTAAAAATGATTTCATCTTTTTTTTCAGGACTAATAGTTTTGTTTCGTAAATACTCATTTATATAATCTATCAAATCATTTTTATTTTCTTCTCTTTGTGCACTCAGTTCACACATGCTCATATGTGCAAGTGCCTGTTTAATACCAGACTCTGGTCTACTTGTGATAAGAAACTTAATTTCTTTTGGAAACTTAATAAACTCATTAGAAATCAACTCTAATATTTCATTTTCATTCTCATTTCCATAAGCCTCATCAAGAGCATCAACAACTAAGACATACACTTCTTCCAGATTTATCTTATGCAATGGTTCTAGTAACACTTTGTTTAAGAAATCATAATTATTTAAGGAGTATAACTGAAAATCTTTCTCAGAGAATGTATCTAAAATTATTTTATAATCAGGGATTTGTGTACTTAATTGATATGCTAAAGTATTTAAAAACTTTTTAGCACTTCTACGATTTTCTTGATTATACTGACAGAAAAAAACACCAATGACATTAGGAATTTTATGTGTTATGTTTGCCGATAATGCACTTTTTCCATATCCAGCACCTGCACTTATCCATAATATTCTTGATGTTTCAATATCTTTTGACCAAGCCATAATTTCATCTATGATCCATTTTCTTCCAACAAATTTTGCAGTATGTTTTTCTATATCTAAGGAAAAATCTTCAGGAGATAATATTCCATTAAGAGATGTGTATCTATCTGATAAATTAACCGAACTTTCATTTTTCACAATAGAGCTAAGAGTTTCAACGACATTGTGAAGTTTTTTAGTATACTCTTCTCCCTTTAAGTTATGTATGTTTAATAAATCAAGCCATTGTAATCTACATATTGATAAGGGTGGCATAGCTCCACTATCATCAATCATAATAGGTATTATCTCTTTTTTTAACATTACAGCATATGATATCTCATTTAAACAATAGCCATCAGGCCTACGTACAGAATGTGGAGTTATACAAAAAATAAATTTTTCATGCTTTTTAATTGCCTCTTCTATTTTCTCTTCCCAATCACTACTTGGCTGTAATCTATTCTTGTCTATCCATACACTAAAACCTTCTTTTTCTAAAAGTTTTTGAATATCTAGGATAATATCTGAATAATTGTCATGTCCATAAGATAAAAAGATCTCCATAACTAGCTTCCTATCACTCTTAAAACTTGTATCTGCGAGTTATCTATTTTTTTAAAACCATTGTGAGAAATAATTTTTATTCCATCTTGAGAACCTGCCTTAGCAAAAACATATTCTATATTATGTTTATCTATCTTTTCCGATATTGATTTAAACAGAAGGGACATAATCATTGCTTTAGCTATTCTGTTTGATCCTAGAAGCATACCAATATAGAGCCCTTTGATATCATCTTCTGCATCTGATATGTCATTAAGTTCTAAGGACTTAGCATTGTAAAGTTCACCCATCAAAATTTTTTTATTTGTTGATTTCTTTAAAGGATAAAGAACGTAGTAAGCTAGAATTTCACCATTTTTAGAGAGTGTATTTATAATTTGAGGAGATTTTTTTCTTCTCTTCTCTATAATTGAAGATGGAGGAAGATGATTACCAGGGATAAGCCTGTTTCCAAACTCATTTATCTCTTCTGTGCTGAACTCTGTGTATGAAGCTTTATACCTTTTATACCTTTTAAAAAGATACTCTATGTTTTGATTTAATTTTTTCATATCATTATAGTCAGCCATTTTCTTTCATTTCCTCATTTAATTTTGGTTTTTTTTATTATAACCATTTATACTGAATAAGAAGCTAATCCAGACAGCATATAAAACATACTTTTTGAAATTTCATCTATACCGTTTATATTTTTTATGTTTGTATGACTTAAAATGTAACTTACTAAGATTATAAGGAGAAAATTATCTATATAATGTGATGAAAAGTCAAATTGAATTGTTAATGTTTGTATACTTAGAGACACAATAATAGATAATAGCACTAGAAACCAATAGTTTTTTCTACCAAGAGTGCAGCTACATCCCATTCCAAATATATCTTTCTTAACATTAATACTCCTTTTTATATTATTGATTGTCCTAGCAGGATTTAAAAACAATAAAAATAACATCGCAAAAAGTAGGTTATCAATTGCTAATTTATTGAGATTGACTATCTCATTATTTGTATCAAAGAACAAAAAATATTTTAATAAAAAACTCACTCCAAAGATATAAATAACAGCAGGAACGAATTTAAAAATTTTCCAAGAAGTCTTAGACTCCAGAAGAAAGAAAAAAGTCGCTATAAACGCAAGGGTAAAAAGGTAAAGTATGGGATTTGTTATCACTATGAGGCTCTCTGTTTTTTTTATAAGTGTATCATTATAGCTATTTTTTCAAAAGAATAGCATTACAGGAGTACTTATGCACAAACTCTCTTTAGCACTACTCACGACACTTGCACTCCAGACATTTGCATCGGCATCCACACTTAGCCCACAGATAAAAGACAACTCACTCATAGTCTACAATGCCAATATCGGTTTAGTCCATGAGCAGAGAACTCTAGAAGTCACACCAGCTGATACAAGCATCACCTATGCGGGTGTAGCAAAGAGTATCAACATCGACTCCGTGAATGTCACACTCCCTAAAGGTATAGAGATAAACTCTCAACAGTATAGATATGACAAGCTCACTTTATCTAAGCTTCTTGAAGCACACATCAACAAAAAAGTAGAAGTGCGTATGCTTCGTAACCGTAATGAGTTTAAGATTATCACAGCAACTCTTCTCTCTTTTAGCGGAACGAACGCCATAGTAAGAACACTAGACTTTAAGATCATCACTGTAAAGAGTAGCGAGATACTCTTTAGCGAAATACCAGCGGAGCTCATCACAAAACCCTCACTTGTTTGGAATGTAAAAGTAGCAAAAAAACAAAAAACTCAGATGCAACTCGACTACCTCATCTCAAACATCAGCTTCACAAGTAACTATATACTTAACATTGATGCTAACAGCTCAAACCTTACAGGATGGATAACTGTGAACAACCGTTCAGGGAAAAGATTTGAGAATGTTAAACTCTCTTTACTCGCTGGAGATATCCACACAAACAAACCTGCTCCCCTAAGACACCTCCAAAGAGTAGCAAGTGTGATGCAAGATACTAAGAGTGTGAAACACCAAGCCTTTGAAGGCTATCACTTTTATACTATTCCTTTTCAAGTGACTTTGGCGAACAATGAAAAGACACAGATAAAGTTCCTTGAGGAGAGAAATATTAGTATTGAGCGACTCTACACTGCAACTCTGTCTAATCCTCTTTATCTCACAGGAGAGCATAAAGCTTCAGTTACACAGTCGGTAAAACTACAGGGTTTAGATAAGGCTTTACCAAAAGGAGCTGTTCGGACTTATGCAAAGTTAGAGAAGCAAAAGGTACTTCTAGGAGAAAATTTCATAGAGCACACTCCAAAAAATATACCTATAGAGCTAAACCTCGGTAAAAACTTCGACCTCAAAGTAAAAGAGTTCCTCTCTAAACGCGAGGATAGTGAGAAGTTTTATAATGTAGATATTAGATATAGTATACAAAATAGTTCAGATGAAGCAAAAACACTTACACTTCTTATTCCCTTTAATAGAAACGAGAGTTCAAGCATTACAGCAGATGAGAGTTATATTTTCACACAGGGCAATCTAGTCGCGTTTACACTAAAAGTAAATGCCAACAGTACAAAAAAATTCACAGTAAATTATGAGAGTAAAAAGTAATGGCAAAATACATAATCTTAGACACAGAGACAACAGGCACAGCAGACAATGATAGAGTTATCCAACTCGGATATATAGTACTAGGAGTAAATCCTATAGAAGTACATAATGAATTCAACACAACAGATGTGCCTATCAGCTTTGGGGCTATGGAAGTACACGGCATTACCCCTGACCTTTTAGAAGGGAAACCAACTTGTACAGAGACTACAGCTTATAAAAGACTCTTAGAGCTTAACACTAACGAGAACTATCTTATCATTCACAATGCACCTTTTGACATCAAAATGCTAGAAAAAGAGGGGTTTGAGACGCAGATGAAAGTGATAGATACTCTTCGTGTAGCTAAACATATACTTCCAGATGAAGAAGCACACCGTTTGCAATACTTCCGTTACAAAATGGAGCTCTATAAAGAAGAGGAAAAAGAAGCAGCATCTCTTGGAGTCGTTGTCAAAGCACATGATGCCATCGGTGATGTACTAGTTCTTAAACTTCTTCTCTCTAAACTTCGTGTAGCCGTTCAAGAAGCCTATCCAAGAGAAAATCCAGTAGAGAAAATGGTAGACCTCACAAATACTCCCATCCTCGTAAAAACTTTCCGTTTTGGAAAACACAAGGGTAAAGAGTTAGCCGAAGTAGCCCGTGAGGATGCGGGTTATCTAAGATGGATGCTCAGCAGTATGGAGAACCTCGATGATGACATGAGATACTCCATAAACCACTACCTAGCATAAAAAATTATAATAGTTGGGTATATTTGTAACAGTCAAATATTTACCAACTATTAGTAAATAAACCCCCTAAAATCCCTTCATTCTCACATTAAATTCACATTATTATCACTTTTTCCTCTCTTTATTTCACAAATCCATCACATCTTTAAGCTTAGT
>JALWTK010000038.1 GCA_027082875.1 Sulfurimonas sp.
GTGTGTTTCAGGGTTATCTACTGGGATACGACCATTTTCTGCGATAAGCAGAATGAAAAAACTGATACCTGCAAAGAGATAACTTGCCATATGCTCTTTAGGAAAATGCTGGGCTAGGTTTACTCCAGCTTGACCTACTCCTAGGTTGTCAGCCATTAAAGAGACTGAGAAGATAGTAAGTACCATGGCAGGTTCAACAAGGGCAGAGATAAAGGCCTCACGCGAGCTTCCCATACCTCCAAAAGCACTGGCACTATCAAGTCCTAAAAGCATCAGAAAAAAGGTTGAGAGTGAGATAAGTCCTGTGATGGTAAAGGCATCCACAAAACTTACATAGTAAGCACCCTCGACAACAGGAGGGAGAAAAAACATCGTAACAAGAAGAGGTGAAAGCACTAAAAAAGGTGCATATCGAGTGATAGAACTACTCTCTTGCGAGATAATAGTCTCTTTTGTGAGGAGTTTAGAAAAGTTCCTATACCCCTGCATCAAAGAGATAGGGCGTTTAAAAAGTAAAACCATCTTCGTTGCTTTGATATAGGAAAGTAAAATCGGTGCAATAAAAACAAGCAGAACAATAGTGAGTAGATAAAGAATCATTTTTTATCTCCAATGATTAAGATTTTAACGGAAGTCATCATTACAAGTATCTCAAAAATGAAAAGAGCCCATGAAAACTCATGAGAGAAGAGACGATAACTAAAGAGAACAAGAAGCATAATATTAAATATCATCGCCGCATAGCGAGTCTTCTCAAAGTGTGCTAAACGGTAGACCCAGTAGCTAATGTAGTTGGTCAATTTTGCGATACTTTGGTAAAAAACACGTTCAAAGAGTGGCTGGACATGCACTTCATAGTGTGAAGTTGTGAACTTTGTCTCATGCCCTGCGATGGTCTCTTTGCTAAAATGTTCATCAGGTCTGTAGAGCCAGTTGAAAAAGCGGCGAATTGGTCCTGCAAAGCCTGTGGCTGAGTATTGTGACTTTGCTGATGTTGTGTAGCCACATGCCCATGTTTTATGCACTCTTGTTTTGACTCCAAAGAGTTTGTATGCAAAAAGCATCAAAGATGTAATAGTTAAAAGTGAGAGTAGTAAGACAAGAGGTGAAACCATACCACCATGAATACCCAAAGAGTGCATATGCCAAACGCCATCAGGGAAAATCTTTGCATAGACACTTACTCGACCTAAAGAGACAAAAACCTTGTCAAACCACTCTATATAGAAAGGGGTAAAAAGCATCAAAGAGAGGACAACTCCTGCCATAAGAACCATACCACTCTTCATAAGGAAGTTTACCTCTGTAGCATGTTTGGCGTTTGTGCTTCTATGCAGACCTAAAAAGGTGATACCGTAAGCCTTTACAAAACAAGCGATCGCTAAACCACCTGTCATAGCAAGAGCAAAGATGGCAAAAGGGATGGCGAGTTTCAAAGAGATATTTTCCATGTGTGAAGAGCTAAGAAGTGACTGGAATATCATCCACTCACTTAAAAAACCATTGCTCGGAGGGAGTGCTGAGATGGAGATAGCTGCTATGAGAAAAGCAAATGCCGTTACGGGCATTGCCTTAATGAGTCCACCGTACTTTTCCATATTTTTTGTATGAGTTTGATGCAAGACTGCCCCTGCACTCATAAAGAGCAGAGATTTAAAACTCATGTGGTTAAAGGTGTGAAAGAGTGCTGCAATAAAAGCAAAACTACTTAGCACTTCAAGATGCAGAGTATCAAAAATCATCCCCATCCCAAAGCCTATAAGTATGATACCTATGTTCTCTATGGAATGGTTGGCTAAAAGAGCTTTTATATCGTGTTCGGAGAGAGCATATAAAACACCAACAAGCGAAGAGAGTGCACCAAGACTTAAAATAA
>JALWTK010000039.1 GCA_027082875.1 Sulfurimonas sp.
TATGAAGGCACGATTAGCATAAGTAATTTTACCTTTTGTATCTGTTTTTGTAACAAGAAGTGTCTCTTGCCCAAAGTTTTTTTCATTTGGTGTAGCACTAACATTCATTATAATTCCTCTGAAAAGGTGGGGTTTGTGTATTGTAAAAAGAGTATAGGCAAGAAAGTATTAATTTTCGCTTTTTGCAATAAATCTTAACCATATGTACCCTAAAACTCCTGCAAAAAGTGATGAAAATAAGATAGCGATTTTTGCTTGCAAGATAAGTGTATCCTTGCCAGCAAATGCAAGGTCTGCTACAAAGATACTCATTGTAAAACCTATACCACCAAGAGCAGCTACTCCTAAAAGTTGGCTCATACTGCTCCCCTGTGGAAGCTTGGCAATGCCTAGTTTGATCGCAAGAAAAGAGACTCCAGCAATCCCAATAATCTTCCCACCAATAAGTCCAAAGATGATTCCTAAAGAGACATTTTGTGTGATAACTTCTCCGATTGAAGAGAAGTCAATACTAATACCTGCATTTGCTAGGGCAAAAAATGGGATAATGAGGAGACTAACAGGCAGATGAAGGTCGTGTTCTAGTCTCGCGGAGGGTGAACCTACAGAGTCTATAGTGTCTTTTATCTTGAGTAGTATTGCTTTTTGTTCCTCGTGTAGAGTGTGGTCGGTTGCCACTGGATAGTTGTCATACTCTTTGAGGAGAGTTTTTGCCTGTTCTGTAAGAGAAGTGGGTGTAATCTTCGGTCGTGAGGGGATGGTCATAGCTGCAATCACTCCGGCGATAGTTGCATGTACTCCAGACTCAAGCATAAAAAACCATAAAAAAAGTCCTAGGATAAAGTAAGGGAGTATGGCATGAATACCAAAACGGTTCAGTGCAATCATAATGAGAAATGTACCACCCGCAAGTAGGAGTGGAAGAAACTGTATCTGATCTGTGTAGAAGATGGCTATAACAAGCACAGCCCCTAGGTCATCGACTATAGCTAAGGCCACAAGGAAAGTGACAAGAGCGGGAGAAACCCGCTTGCCTAAAAGTACAAGTGCCGAGATAGCAAATGCGATGTCTGTCGCCATAGGAATCCCCCAACCCTCAGCACCCTCTGTCCCTGTATTGAAGTACATATAGATGAGTGCTGGAAAAGCCATTCCACCGATGGCTGCTAGGATGGGAAGTATAGCTACTTTTATGTTGGAGAGTTCTCCTACGAGTACCTCGCGCTTTATCTCCAGACCTATCATAAAGAAAAAGATTGCCATGAGCCCATCGTTTATCCAGTGATGCAAGCTATGTGAGAGTTTCCACTCTCCTACATTGAAGTCTATGCTCATATGGAAAAAATGCTTGTAGGCATCTACTAGAGGGGAGTTAGCGAGAATAAGTGCTGTGATGGTCATCAGCATAAGAACTAGCCCAGTTGTCATTTGAGAGTGTAAAAAGTCTTCAAAGGGTGTGGAGACTTTGTGAAAAGCTTTTTCCCAGGGGGCATAGATCTTCATTGAAAATTCCTTAAAAAATATGAGTATGATTATATCTCAATTATTATACTTAAAAATGTGAGTATAATTGCTCTATGAATATAAAAGAGCTAGAGAATCAGAGTGTAGTGTTACTAGGTAAGAGTCGTGCTTTTGTGCAAGAAGAGTTTATTTCTCTTATGAAGTATCATAAAATAGAAGTACTTAAGGATGTAGATGAGAGTGTAGATTTTATAGTCGAAGGTCGAATGCTTACGCCTTATGAGCAGAATAGTATGGCCTCTCTTTATGAAAAAGGAAAGTACACTTTTGTAACTGTAGACGAGCTAGAAAATGCTCTTGCAAAAGAGCTCAATGCTGATATGCTTCTGATGAGTCTCAAACTCTCACACGACAAAGAGCGACTCAAAGCTTTTATAGAGAACTCTATGATAAGCGATGAGCTCTTTTTTAAGCTGATGAAGATGTATGAGTGGGGCAGGGAGGACTTTTTTGAGAATGATGAGAACCGTGATGTGAGTGCCGCGTTTATCTCGCGTTTTTATGAAAACATAGAACAAAATCATAATGTCCAGTATGCTACAACAGGATTTTTTCATCTTGTTTCTCAGGCAAAATCCTCGGCACTTCTTGGGGCTATTTCTGAGTTAGAACCTATGAGCTATCATCCTAAGATAGTTGCGGCTATCGCTATGAGTCCTTACTGCGATGAAGCTTTGCAAGAGAAACTTTATAAACAGGGTGAAGAGTTTATATCTGAGGCTCTCTCTTTTAATGTTCACTTGAAAACATCTTTTGTTGAAGAGTTCTTAGAAGATAAAGAGTTAGGAAAAAATGTAGCAAGAAGTTTGAACCTGGATGATACACTTTTTTCTCAGTGCAAGAAATTTGCCTCCTCTTTGGCACAAAATGAAAGCTTAACTCTCTCTATGCAAGAGGAACTTTTGAGCCTAGAAAATGATGAGGTAAATCTCGGTTTGGCTTGGAATGAAAAACTAGCAGAGCCTATTATTTTAGAACTTATACAAAAAGCTGATGAAAAACTACGTCAAGAACTGTATGAAAATAGTGTAATGCCTGAGGAGCTTTTAGCAAAAGCCTACAAAGAGGGGCTTTTTTTAAGCTCTCTAGCAAAAAATGAGAACACACCGGTGGAGATACTCTACCAACTTCAACTAGATAGCAGATATGAGCGTGCAGTCAAAACAAACGCAGCGTTTGGAAAACATATACAGAGTGAAAATATAGGATGGTTAGTATGAGAGCAAAAGAGTTAAACGAGAGCCTAAGTGCTCTAGTTCGTCAAAAAGTACCCTCATTTCTTTGGGGTGCTCCGGGAATAGGGAAGTCTTCGATAGTCAAGCAGATAGCTTCGCAGCAGGGCGTGGCGTTTATAGACCTGCGTTTAGCACTGATGGATCCTACAGACCTTAAAGGAATTCCTTTTTATGACAAGGAGAGTCACACGGCTCTTTGGGCTCCACCGGCATTTTTACCTCGCGGGGGAGAGGGGATTCTTTTTCTTGATGAGCTGAACTCTGCAGCTCCCTCCGTGCAGTCTTCAGCCTATCAGCTTATACTTGATAGAAAAGTAGGGGAGTATGAACTTCCTGAAGGTTGGGCGATAGTTGCTGCGGGAAATCGTGAGGGTGACAGAGGTGTTACTTACCGTATGCCTGCCCCTTTGGCAAACCGTTTTGTGCACTTTGAGCTTGATGTGAGTGTGGAGGACTGGAGAGAGTGGGCGTTTAAGTCTGGGATAGATGAGCGAATCATCGCCTATATCTCGTACAAAAATGAGCACCTTTTTACCTTTGATGCCAAGAGTGATGTCAAAAGCTTTGCTACTCCGCGTTCATGGGAGTATGTGGCAAATATCTTGAGTGCTGACTTGCCAAAGGAGTTACTACTTGAGACTATCAGCGGGACTATTGGCAAAGATGTGGCTGTGAGCTTTTTGAGCTTTATGAAAGTGGCTTCTAAGTTACCAAACATAGACTCTATTCTCGAGGGAAGTGAGCAAACGCAGTGTGAGGAGATAGATGTTCTTTATGCTCTCTCTTCTGGACTGACAAGCCACTACCTGAAAAATCCAAGTGATGAAAAACTAGAAAATCTACTGACTTATTCGCTTGAGATGAAGAGTGAGTTTGCTGTGATGGTGGTGCAAGATCTGCAACGCTCGGGAATAAATATGCAACATATCTCCGCGTTTGAAGAGTGGGTGAGAAAGTTTTCTTATCTTTTAGCCTAAGAGAATTTCTGTGCAACTCTCTTCTAAAATTTCCCAAGCCAAGGCGAAACTTCTTGTAGAATATCCTTACTTTGGAACCTTAGCAAGTAAACTAGAGTTGGTGCAAAACGATGATATAGAAGCCTTTGTGAGTACAGGGGTGAAGCTTGAGTACAACAGTGACTACTTAGAAACTCTCGAAGTAAATGAGCTAGAGTTTATCTTCGCAAATGGTGCAATGCATGCTTCTTTAGCCCATGAGAAACGCAGAAGTAAACGCAGTGGATGGCTCTGGCAGATGGCTACAGATATGGCGATAAACGATATGCTTGTGACTAATGGGCTTACTCTGCCTGATAGAGCACAGTATAGAAAAAGATTTACTGGGATGTATGCTGAGGAGATCTATGCTGAACTCAAAGCGGACATACTTCGTGATGATGAAGACTTAGAGTATGAGGCTGATAGTGCTGATGATGTAGAGCCTAACGAAGATGAGAAAAAAGAGCCAAACAATGACAAGCAAAAAGTAGAGGAGCAGACAGCAGAGGAGTTGCAAGAGGAGATACTCCAAGAGCAACTCTTAGCTGAAGAAGCGATAGCCCTCTTAGTGGGTGAGCAAAAGCAAGGTGAAGCTCCTCTCTCAATAGAACGATTTTTTACCTTAGAGCATAGTGCAAAGATAGATTGGCGAGAGGAGTTAAAGTCTGCGATAGACAGATACTTCCGTGATGACTATACACTACTTCCTCCGAGTAAAAAGCTACTTTATAGCGGAATATATCTTCCCTCAAGTCTGAGTACAACATTTCGTCTTGTCATTGTGGTCGATAGTTCGGGCAGTGTAGATGAAGAGCTTTTAAGTGAGTTTTTAAGTGAGATAAATTTTCTTATGAGTCTAGTGCAAACTTACCAGATAGAGCTTTTAGTCTCTGATGACAAGGTACATTCTCATAGGACTTTTTATAGTGGTGAGGCTTTAGAAGTAGAACTTAAAGGCAATGGTGGAACAGATTTTAGACCTGCTTTTAGCTTTGTAGAAGAAAATTTTGATGATGTGAAGTTGTTGCTCTACTTTACAGACTTAGAGGGAAGATTTCCTCTGAATCCTCCAAGCTATGAAGTGAAATGGATAAGCTCAAAAGAGGAAGAAGTACCTTTTGGAAGTGTGATTTTACTTTGAAAGTTTAGAGGGATAATTTACTCAAAAACAACCTGATTACGACCATCTTTTTTCGCTTTATAGAGTGAAAGATCAGCATTGTTAATTGTTTCTTCTAAGGGCTCATCCGCATGTAAAGCAATGCCTATAGAGATAGTAAACTTAATATATTCATCTTGAGGGAGTGAGTAAGAGTATCTCTCCACTTCTGCTCGTATGCGTTCGAAAATATCTAAGGCACTGTAGCGGTTGATATTTTTGAGTACGACACAAAACTCCTCCCCACCAAAACGCGAGACTATATCTCTGTGACTAGTAGAGGTTCTCAAAATCTCAGAGAGTGCCGTGATAATCTTATCTCCGATATCATGTCCATACTTGTCATTTATAAGTTTGAAATGGTCAATATCTATCATTGCAACAGCATACTTCTCGCCACTCTGTACTATCTCAGTTTCATACTCATGCATAGCTTCAAAAAAATAACGTCGGTTATAAAGACCGGTAAGATAGTCACGGTTGGCATGGTTTGTAACTATCTGAATATTTTCAAGTGCTTCTATAGTATTGTTTATGCGGCAAGAGAACTCCTCTTTTGAAAAGGGTTTTGTTATGAAATCATTTGCTCCAGTCTTCAGAAAAAGAGCATTGACTTCATTGTCTTTGTTTGAGCTTACAGCTAAAATTGCAAGGTCATTTTTACTATACTCTTTTCTAATCTCATATGTGAGTTCCAAGCCATCCATAACAGGCATATGATAGTCTGTTAAAACTAAGGTAATATCTTGATGTGTTTGTAGAAAGTTGATAGCTTCTTCCCCGTGGGCTACGGTAATAACTTTGAAGAACATATTCTCAAGCATATTTTGCATATGTTTTCTAAAAACCATAGAGTCGTCAACTACTAACACGGTATGGTTTTTATTTTTTTGAAGTCTTTTTATAGTGGAAATGATATAGTTAATATCGTTTACACCTCCCTTGTTCACATAGTCAATGATGTTTTTCTTAAGAATATTTTGTCGGAACTCTTTATCTATAGTAGCACTGAGTATGATGACATGATTGCCTTTGTTAAGAGTATAGTCAACAATCTCTCCATTTGGAGCATCAGGAAGATTGATGTCAAGAAGTGTGATGAAATACTTGTATGTTTTTAAAAAAAGTTTTGCTTCGGCGAGAGAGTAAGCTACATCTACTTTGAAGTCAAGTGCAGCTTCTATCTTCTTAGATATAAGCTTAGCAAGTGTTTTGTTGTCTTCTACTATTAAAATTCTTTCGCTCATCTTCTCTCCATTTTATGTTGTGAAATTTTACACAAGTTTAGCTGATTTTATAGTAAAAATGGCTACTATTTCTCTATGAATTATCTAAATGTTACCATAGAAAAACTTTCTCAAAAACAAAATGTATTTTTAACCGGTGGTGCTGGGGTTGGAAAAACAACTATTACTCGTGAAGTGATAGAACATTTTGAGGGTGAAGCAAAAAAAGTGGCTAAGTTAGGCTCTACTGGGATGGCAGCAACACTTATAGGTGGACAGACTCTGCATAGTTTTTTAGACCTTGGAATATGTGACAGTGTCGAAGCACTCGAAGAAAAGGGTAAGTTTGAAGCAAAGAAGAAGATAAAAAAGCTTATAAGCTCTATGGATTTGCTTGTCATAGATGAGATAAGTATGGTGAGTGCAGAGCTTTTTGAGATGATAAGCCTGCGTTTAATACAGGCTGAGTTTCATGGGGCTGTACTACTTGTTGGAGACTTCTTACAACTTCCTCCTGTTGTGAGAGGCTCAAGTGAAGTGCACTTCGCATTTGAGTCTGAGGCATGGGCAGAGATGGCGTTTCAAATAATAGAGCTTACTCATATCTACAGAACAGATGATGTCGCGTTTATAGAACTTCTCAAATCTGTGCGTTTTGGACATGTGGATGAGTCGGTGCATAATCAGCTCAACGAGTATATCAAACCCCTCCCAGAAGATATGAGTCAGTTCACCTTTCTTTTTGGGAAAAATAACTCCGCAAACTATCACAACAAAATGCAGCTCGAACACATTGACAATGATTTATTTGTCAAAGAAGCACAGGTAATTAAACATCTTAAATCGACAAAAGATAATGAAGTCGAGCGGTTTATGAATGATGCGAGAATAGAGCAAAACTTAGAGTTAAAGATAGGGGCTCCCGTACTCTTTACAAGAAACTCATGGAACTACTTTAATGGTGAACGAGGAGTAGTTGTTAATGTAGATGAGTCTTATGTCTATGTGCAAAAGAGTGACCAAAAAGTTGTAAAACTAGAGAGTGTAGTCCAAAGTAAAGCAAGATGGAGTGAAAAAAGTGTCAATGGTAAAAAAGAGATGGTAGAAGAAAACCTCTTTAGCATTTACCAGTTCCCAATCAAGCTCGCATTTGCCATAACTATCCACAAGTCACAAGGAATGAGTATAGAAGATTTGATTATTGAGACAAACGAAATCTTTGCCCCTTCTCAGTTTTATGTAGCACTCTCAAGAAGCTCAAACCCTCAAAACTTAAACCTCATAGCCCCAAGAAAACAGTGGTATGATTTGGCTTATGTGAATGAGCGGGCTATGGGGTTTGTTAAAGATGATACAATACAAGAAAAAGAAAATATAATATGAGTCAACCAACAAGAGAAAAAATACTAGATGCAGTTTTCAAGCTCGTCTACATAAACGGCTACAACGGAACAAGTATGGCTATGATTTTACAAGAGTGTGAGATTCCTAAGGGCTCTTTGTATCATTACTTTAAGTCAAAAAAAGAGATGGTGCTAGCTGTTGTTAAAGAGC
>JALWTK010000040.1 GCA_027082875.1 Sulfurimonas sp.
ATCTCTGGAAGAGTTATTAATGCTCAAATGAAAGGTATAACTCTTGAATTACCTAAAGAAGATGGCTTTGAATATAGCCTTATTCCCACATCACAAAAAGAAAAGTATAGTGCTGGATACTTCGAGAGCGATGTGGCAAAAGTACTGGTTTCCGATGCTCCAAGAGAGCATCTAGATATTGAGTATGTAGTAGTCAAAACAAAACGCTACTTTACACAACTCAGACATCTTCAAAAAGAGGTTCTCTCCACAGCAGGCATTATCTTTTTACTCATAGTCCTTATCTCCTTTGTGCTAGCGAAACTCTTCATGAAACCAGTACATAAACGCATAGAGCAGATAGAGGGCTTTATCCAAGATGTCTCTCATGAGCTTAACACTCCCATAACTGCATTAAAGATGAGTGCCTCAAGAGCCATCAAAAAAGAGAAGTATGATAAAAAAATACTGACTAATATCTCCATAAGCACGAAACAGTTGGAGACTATCTACAACTCACTTACTTACTTAAACTTTACTCAAAACCAAGAGAAAGCAAGTGAAGTAGAACTCTCGATTGTAGTGCAGAGAGTTGTGAACTACTACGAAGAGCTAAGTAATGCAAAGGGAATCGAGATACTCACAGAGATAGAGCCTGCAAAACTCCTTATCATAGAGTCACGAGCAGAACTCCTCTTCTCAAACCTCCTCTCAAACGCCATAAAATACTCTATGCCAGAGACAAAGATAACTATTACTCTCAAAGAGGGGCTTTTTATCATAAAAGATGAGGGTGTTGGGATAGCTGAGGAGAAATTAAACGCTATCTTTGAGCTTTACAAACGCGACTCAAATATCGCTGGTGGCTTTGGTGTGGGGCTTAACATCGTGAAGCAGATCTGTGATGAGTATGGCGTTAAAGTTGAGGTCTCTTCTACCCTAGGGGAGGGTAGTGAGTTTCGACTCAGTTTTTAAGCTTTTTTTCTTAATGTCTGGGCTATCTCTCTTGTCTCTTGAAGCTTCTGCATGATCTCATCGAAGAGTTTGAAGTATTCATCATCAAGATTAAAAGTACCATCCTCTTTGACCATAGTGTTTTGCATATGGTTGAGGGCTGATTCGAGTTGTATGAGGGTAAGGGCAGGGTTTGTATTCATTGTTATTTCCAATTTTCTTCATTTATATTTAGAGTAAAAAGTCTAAAATCTCCGAGTGACTTCCTCTAAAAAGTATAGGTATATCAGTTTTCTCGATCTGGTAGTCATACATAGGGTCGTAGTAAGAGACTAAAAGTATCTCTATAAGTTTTTTATAGCCTTGTAAGTCTCCAGTTTGTATCTGTGCTTCAAGAGAGCTGCTGAGTATATCCTGTAACTCTTTGTGCAGTTCACTTCCTACCCGTTTGCGTATCTTATCAATATTATTCGCTATGGCATCCGACCAGATCTTTAAGCCTTCTTCTTCGTGCTTTTCTACATAACTCGCAAGAGAATTTTCAATATACTCTTCAAAAATTATCTCCACTCTTTCTTGCATAGGTGTCTCTAAAAGTATGAGCTTTCCTTGCATAAGGTTCGTATAAACAGGTTTTGGGATGAAGGCTCTTCCTATGTTGTGACTCTCATGTTCGATAACTAGTGGCTTATTTGGATACTTGTTTTCAAATTGTATAAAGTCATAAGCTAGATTATTTTCAAAGTTTATCTGTGCTGGTTGTTTTTCTACAAAACCACCAAAAGAAGAACCTCTGTGATTGGCTAAACCCTCTAAGTCTATGGAGTTTGGTATCTTGTTAAGAAGTATAGTTTTTCCAGAACCAGTTCGCCCACCGATGATGAGTGTTTCTACTTGTGCACTTATGCGAAGAGACTCTTCCATAAGATAGTTACG
>JALWTK010000041.1 GCA_027082875.1 Sulfurimonas sp.
TTATAAAATGAGCAAATTAGCCTACCAAAAACCAACAATAAATAAAATCGACTTCGCGATGTCTTCAAAGTATGGAAGTCCTGTAAAAACTCAAAAAATAAGAAGTGAGATAGATGGAGTGAGTGTGCATGAACTCACAGAGAAGTTTGGCTCTCCTCTTTTTGTGTTTTCTGAGCGTAAAATTGAAGAACTTTACAACAACCTCTATTCTGCGTTTAGCTCTCGCTACCCAGATGTGCAGTTTGGCTGGAGTTATAAGACAAACTACCTCAACGAAATATGTAAAATCTTTCACGGTCTTGGCTCATGTGCAGAGGTAGTAAGTGAGTTTGAGTACCAAAAAGCTCGTGCTAACGGTGTAGAGGGAAAAGATATCATTTTCAATGGTCCTTACAAGCCTTATGCTGACCTAAAAATAGCCGTACAAGAGGGAGCAAAGATTCATGTTGACAACCTTTTTGAACTTGATGACTTAGAGAAAATCGCTACTGAGCTTGATATGAATATTCCCGTAGCTATTAGAATTAACATGGACACAGGAATCTACCCTCAATGGTCACGTTTTGGGTTTAACTACGAGAGTGGTGATGCTTATGAGGCTATAAAAAAGATGTATGATAGTGGGAAAATTCACCTTGTTGGTATCCACTCACACATCGGTACTTTTATGCTCGATGCAAATGCTTACAGACTTGCAACGACAAAGATTATGCAACTTAAAGAACAAGTAGAGAGAGACTTTCACTCTGAAATAGCATACATAGACCTTGGTGGTGGTTTTGCTAGTAAGTCAAACCTCAAAGGAGTCTACCAATCAGCCGATGTTATCATCCCAACACCAGATGATTATGCTGAGGCTATTACGAGTACTATCTATGACCTCAACAAGAGTGAAAATTTGCCAAAACTCTTCTTAGAGACTGGGCGTGCTCTTATAGATGAAGCTGGGTATCTGCTCACAAGTGTACACGGTTACAAGCGTTTTCCTGATGGGAAAAAAGGGTATATCTTAGATGCAGGAGTGAACTTACTTTACACCTCAACTTGGTATAACTTCAACATCGAAACAGATAAGCACTACGAGGGGGATAATGAACCTTCTATCCTAAATGGTCCACTCTGCATGAATATTGACATTATAGAAGAGAACCTTATGCTCCCTCCACTTGATCGTGGATCAGTGTTAAGTATCTCACCAGTTGGGGCATATAACTATACGCAAGCTATGCAGTTTATCCGCTACAAGCCGGCTGCTGTACTCATAGACAAAGAGGGAAATGCTCGCTGTATTAAAGAGTTTGATGACTTAGCGACAGTTAATTACAAAGAGGTATAAAAATACGATGCACGATATAAAAACCCTTCTCTTTAGTAGCATAAAACCCTACAGCTCACTTCTGTTTTTAAACAACAAGTGGGTGGGGTTTTTACTCCTTGCTATCACTTTTACAAACCCTTCTGTAGCCATTAGTGGTATCTTAGCCGTGATGTTTACCGTGGCGTTTGCAGAGCTCATAGAGTTCAAAGAGGCATATCTTGCTCAGGGGTTTTATATTTATAACTCCCTCCTTGTTGGAATGGGAATAGGCTTTATCTTTAGCCCCTCACTCACAAGTGTGGCTCTTATCGCCATCAGTTCGGCATTTACTTTTATGTTTAGCTTTATGCTCAACCGACTCTTTAGCGTTTACAAGATTCCTATCCTCTCTCTACCTTTTTCTATAGTGACTATGTTTATCTATCTCGCTTCACTAAAGTACTCCGGTTTACTTAGTACCCTTGTCAATAATGCTACACAGTTTGATATATCAGCTCCCCTTATCATCAGTGGATTTTTAAAGTCTTTTGGGACTATTTTTTTTCTTCC
>JALWTK010000042.1 GCA_027082875.1 Sulfurimonas sp.
AGAAAGTACATCATCGACAACCTTTCGACACTTTTTGTATCGATATTTCTTCCACTTTTTGCTATTGCAACTGTTATTCTTTTCATTAAGATTGCGACATACACAGCTATCATTCAGTTGAGTGTTGCAGAGATGCTTGAGCTCTATCTTTTTTATCTACCACAAATCATTTTTTACACTCTTCCTGTTACTTTTTTTGTAGCGACAACACTTGCTTTGTTTAAACTTTCCAATGATAACGAGATTATCGTGCTCTTCTCTTTAGGTATAAAACCGATGTTTTTACTAAAAATACTTTTCAAACCTGCACTATTTTTATCTTCGATTCTTCTAGTAACTTTTTTTATAGTGGTTCCACATACAAAAAACCTCACTACAAACTTTATGGCGTTTAAAAAAGGAGAAGCAAAGTTCAATCTTGCTGCAAGTGAGTTTGGTAATCGCTTTGGAGACTGGCTTCTCTATATTGGGGCGAATAATAATGATGGAAGTTACTCTAAAGTTTTTTTGTTTAACAAAAAACAGACAGAAGAGACACTTATCTCAGCAAAAAGAGCAGAGATCTTTAATGAAAATGGTATCTTACGTCTGAAACTTTTTAATGGACAGGGTTACACCTATTCAAAAGAGAGTTTTTCGCAGATGAACTTTCAAACTATGTTGATAAATAATAACACTCATACAGACTACGAAGCAGCACAAACACCAATAGAATACTGGAAAAAATATAAAACTACAAGATCTCGAAAAGCAAATCTTATTACAAATTTTTTATTAAGTCTTTTTCCCATGCTAGGTCTTTTATTAGCGGCAGCTATCGGCATTGAACATGCCAGACATGGAAAACCAAAGATCTACCTCTATCTCTTTTTAAGTATTGTCTTTTACTATGGTGCTACTATTGGTCTTGGAAAAGTTATTGGCTTTTATACTATTCCATTTGTTATTATTAGCTCTCTTCTTGGAAGCTATATGCTTTATAGAAAAAAGATTACAAGAAGATTTTAATGCGCATTAAGCTCACTCTCTCTTACAATGGAACCCACTATCTAGGTTCACAAACGCAGACAGAGACAAAAAATACTATACTTGGAAATGTAGAACAAGTCCTAAAAAAGCTAGGTATACAAGAGAGAGTGATAGCAAGTGGGCGTACAGACAAAGGTGTCCATGCTACTGCGCAAGTATGCCATCTTGATTTACCCCCATTCTGGCAAGATTTAATCAAACTCAGAAGGGTGATGAATGAGATGCTACCCTCTTCCATAATGGTACGAAAGATCTCGCAAGTAAGTAGCGAGTTTCATGCGAGATACTCAGCAAAAAAACGAATCTATAGATATATTATCAAACAAGGTGCATCTAACCCCTTTGAAGCAGACTCAATAACTTTTCTCAAAACAATAAATAGAAAAGATATAGAGAAAAAAATAAAGCTTTTTGAGGGCATACATGACTTTAGTGCATTTATGAAAACAGGAAGCGATACAGGGAGTTCTGTCCGTGAGATTTACAAAACTTTTGCCTATGAGCACAAAGGGTATCTCATCTTAAACTTTCAAGCAAATGGATTTTTGCGCTCTCAGATTCGTTTGATGGTAGGAGCGCTACTTTCTCTCGATGAAAAAACTATAGTAGAAAAATTAGAAGCAAAGGTAAAGCATCCTCTACGCCCTGCTCCAGCAAATGGACTCTATCTCGCTAGGATTGATTACTGACTATAGATCTCTTGATTGATTATTTGTGTAACTCTAGGATCCCAGAGTATCTCTTTATGAGAGAGTTCATCCAGCTCAACATACTCAGCTAAATTTTTAATGTTCTTTTTTAGCTCTCTCGCATTTTCTATATAAGTTACTGTGT
>JALWTK010000043.1 GCA_027082875.1 Sulfurimonas sp.
CATATGAGTATGAATAGCTCCAGAGATAGCACCGATGATAGCAGACTTTTCGTTCTCGTTTGAGAGTCCTTTTCCTGCATAGTAAGAAGCACCACCATTACTAAACTGGATAATAACTGGAGAATTTGCCTTTGCAGCAGCTTCGATAACACCGTTAATAGAGTCAGTACTCACAACATTAACAGCAGGAATAGCAAAACCAACTTCTTTTGCATGTGCATACACTTTTTGAACATCTTCGCCAAATAAAACGCCAGCTTTTACGATATCTAATATACCTTTACTCATGAAACTTCACCTCAAATATAATTTTAATTATTGTTTTTGTATTATAATAAAAAGTTCATTTAAAAGAACTTTATGCTAAAATGAATAAAATTAAATTTTAAAAGATAGTTATGGTAAAACCTAAGACAAAAGCCCTTATCACTGATATTGTTCTTATAGACATCATAAACTTCTCTCAGCTTACTTCAAGTGAGCAGTTAGAGATCGTTGTATTTTTAACAAAAAGTTTTAAAAAGATGATAGAGAAAATGCTACTTAACTCTGGTACTCCTCTCTCTAAATTTATCATCGGTTTTGTTTCTACGGGAGATGGTTTTTACTGTATACTTAACCCGCGTTTAAAAGGCTTCGGTGCTATACTTGGGCTTAGTTTTAGCCACTTTTCTGAACATATTGCAAGAAAATTTTCTTACTTTGGTGGGATTCGTATTGCGGCACATACAGGAGAGGTTAATGAGTTTACAGATATCCTTGGGAGTAAGAACTTTATAGGTGATGGACTCAATGATTGTGCCCGTTATCTTGAAGTAAAAAACTTTACTATAACTACCGTTATGGTTTCAGATCAAGGCTTTGCAAGTCTCAAAAAGTTTTTAGTCTTACATAAAGACTTCAACACGCTCCTTACAAAACATGGTCTGCAAAAGTCTAGTACTTATACCTTTGAAGATAAACATGGCAACGAAAAGCATGGCTGTATTATCTGGTTAAGAAACTCAGGAATAATAAATCCACCAAATATAAATTATAACTCAATGATATAAAATCAATACAAAGGAAAAAAATGAGATTAACTTTAGAAGAATACTCCAAGCATTTTAAGATGTCCAAAGAGATGATTCAGTCAAAACTTCGTGCAAAAAAGCTTAATTATATTATAGAGAATTCTGTAACTTACATTATTGTGCCTAGAAGTTCTTTAGAAAAAGAGAAACGCCAAGAGATACATGAAAAGAAGAAAGAGACTCGAGTGGCAGCAAAACAAGAGGTCGTAGTGCCAAAACAAAAAACGACTGTTTCCATGATCCTTGGACTCTATCAAAAAGAGAACCAGCAACTCAAAGATAAGATAGTACAACTCGAGTCAAAAATAGACAAACTTATAGATGACAAAGAGCAAATGCTTCGTGATGAGATGAAAAAGATAGAGCAAGTATATAGTGATAAAGATAGTCAACTCAAAAATATTTTAGAACTAGTCAATGCACAACTTACATCACAAAAAGAGGAAACTATCCATGAGATAGAGCCTGTAGCTGTAGAGAGTAAAATTTTAGACAAGAGTGAAAGCCAAATTGTAGAGCTTAAAAGCTATCTTAAAACTCTAGACATTGAAAGTTATCAAAAGAAAGTGATTAAGAAAAGATTTTTAGCCGTATATGGTAAAGATATTCGTGTTATCAAACAAAATGGTAAGCTCTTCCTTGATTTTTCAAAATACGACTATAGCGATTTACTAGAGTACTAAACATCCATTCCTTCTTCTAACACTTAAAACCCCACAACCTTCTTTTTTTATGAAGTGACTTCAAGAGTCACTTCAGTTTATACCTACTACT
>JALWTK010000044.1 GCA_027082875.1 Sulfurimonas sp.
AATATATTAATTCTCTTGTTAAATGCGATAAACATAATACAGTCGTAGTCACTGAAAATGACTCAAAACTCAATGTTTTCGCACAAGCTAATGCAATGCAAATATTTGAGATACCTAAAAATGTAGGTGGTAGATTTTCAGTCTTTTCTGCTGTAGGTTTACTCCCCTTAGCTATTGTAGGCATAGATATAGATGAACTTTTAAAAGGTGCAAGAAAAACTTCTGAAGATTTTTTTGGTAAAAAAGATTTCTATTCACGCATACTGAAAAAAGCACGATTCCTGGTTGAGTACAAATACAGCTTTAACATCAATGTAGTTTTTTCCTACTCCTCACGACTCGAAGGTTTTAATAAATGGTATATACAGTTGTGGGGAGAGAGTCTGGGTAAAGTTGACATCAACTCTACAAGACAGGGACTCACTCCTATTGGCATTATCGGTCCCATAGATCAACACTCTTTTTTGCAGTTAATCATAGAAGGAAGAAGAGATAAAACAGTTACTGTCATCAAAGTAGAAAATTTTGATAATGATCTTAAAATTCCAGATGTAAAACTCGAAGGATTGGAAGAGTTGGACTACTTAAACAACATCGCTTTTTCTGATCTTATAAATAAACAAGCAGATGCAACGATAGAGTCTATAAATAGTGTAAATGACATTCCTTGTGATGTGATTACTATCGATGGAGTACGTGAGAGTGCAATAGCTGCACTTATGTATGAATATGAACTCCTTACATCTCTATGTGCAAAGTTTATGTACATAGATGCCTATAATCAACCTGGAGTTGAGAGTGGAAAAATTATTTTAAAGAAGAAACTAAAAAAAGGAAGTAAAGTATGAAAGGTATAATATTAGCAGGCGGAAGTGGGACGAGACTTTATCCTATTACAAAGGGTGTTTCTAAGCAACTTGTTCCTATTTATGATAAGCCAATGATATACTATCCACTTTCTGTTTTGATGCTTGCCGGTATTACAGAGGTACTAATAATCTCAACACCGCATGACCTTCCAAACTTTGAAAAACTCTTAGGTGATGGTAGTGATATCGGTATGCAGTTTTCATATATTGTGCAGCCTTCTCCAGATGGACTAGCACAAGCATTTATTCTCGGTGAAGAGTTCATTGGAAATGATGATGTTTGTTTGGTCTTAGGTGACAACATATTCTATGGACATGGACTTACAGAACTTTTAGCACAAAGTGTTAAAAATGCAAAAGAGAAAAATAAAGCAACAGTATATGGATACTATGTAAATGATCCGGAACGATATGGAGTAGCTGAATTTAATGAAAAAGGTGAAGTTATTTCTCTCGAAGAAAAGCCACAAAATCCTAAAAGTAATTATGCAGTTGTTGGTCTCTACTTTTACCCTAATGATGTCTTAGAAAAAGCTAAAAATGTAAAACCAAGTGACAGAGGTGAGTTAGAAATAACAACACTGAACCAAGACTATTTGCAAGAGAAAAGATTAAGGGTCAAACTAATGGGTAGAGGTTATGCTTGGCTCGATACTGGAACACATGAGAGTCTGCTTGAAGCGAGTATGTTCATCCAAACCATTGAAAAGCGACAGGGATTAAAAGTGGCCTGTATAGAAGAGATTGCTCATGAGATGGGATATATTACTGCGGAACAGCTTATAGAACTTGCTCAACCTTTAAAGAAAAACGGTTATGGGCAATATCTGCTCCGTCGTGCAAAAGAAGGAACAGTAGAGAGATGAAGTTTATAAGAACAAATATTCCTGATGTAATCATAATAGAACCAAAAGTACATGGTGATGAAAGAGGCTACTTTGTAGAGACTTATAGAGCAGATAAACTCGAAGCATTTTTAGGCTATAAAATCAACTTCTGCCAAGACAATGAGTCAAAAAGCTCAAGAGGCGTTCTCCGTGGTTTACACTACCAACTTCATCCAACAGCACAGACGAAACTTGTACGAGTGATTCAAGGTAAAGTACTTGATGTAGCTGTGGACATTCGAAAGGGAAGTCCTACATTTGGCAAACATGTATGTGTAGAACTTACAGCTGAAAATAAAAGACAACTTTTAGTCCCAAGAGGATTTGCCCATGGCTTTGTAGTACTTGAAGATGATACTATATTTGCATATAAAGTAGATAACTACTACTCACCTGAAAATGACAGAGGTATTGCATTTGATGATGAAGACTTAGGAATTGACTGGAAAATTTCAAAAGAGGAATTGCTTCTTTCTGAAAAAGACACCAAGCAGCCTATACTCTCTGAGACTGAAGATATTTTTGACTATACGGCAAACTACTATGCCTAATGTATTAGTAACAGGATGCAAAGGTCAGCTTGGCTCAGAACTTCAAGAACTCTCTGGTACTTACGAGTATAACTTCTACTTTACAGATAGGGACTCTTTAGATATTACAGATAAAAGTCAAATAGAGACATTCGTAAAAAATAACACTATTGACACTATCATCAATACAGCCGCATATACAGCAGTTGACAAAGCAGAAGAAGATCAAGAAAACGCAGACACAGTAAACCATCTTGCTACGAAGTATTTAGCAGAGCTAGCAAAAGAGCATAACATCAAGCTTATTCATATCTCAACTGATTATGTATTTGACGGAAAGAACTATAAACCATACAATGAAGATAATGTAACAAACCCTAATGGAGTCTATGGTGCCACAAAACTTGCAGGCGAAAAAGCAATGCAGGAGATAAACCCTACAAATTCTATTATCATAAGAACTTCTTGGGTATATTCTAGCTTTGGTGCTAACTTTGTTAAGACTATGCTGCGTTTAGGTAAAGAGAGAGACTCGCTCGGTGTTATATTTGACCAAGTGGGAACGCCTACATATGCAAGAGATTTGGCAAAAGCTATTTTGGATATTCTTCCACAAATCAATAGTGACAAAGTAGAGATATATCACTACTCCAATGAAGGTGTGCTTAGCTGGTATGACTTTGCAAAAGAGATAATGCGTATGGCAAAGCTAGAGTGTAAGATCAATCCGATTGAAACAAAAGAGTATCCTACTCCTGCAGCAAGACCTCATTACAGCTTACTTAATAAAGCCAAAATCAAAAAAGAGTTTAACATAGAGATTCCATACTGGAAAGATTCACTCGATGAGTGTTTAAAAACTTTAGGAGAGAGAAAATAAAATGTTTGACAATAACAATAAAACAATTTTAGTAACAGGCTGTGCCGGCTTTATCGGTAGTAACTTTGTACCATATTTTATAGATAAATATAAAAATTACAACATAGTAAACTTAGACTTACTTACTTATGCAGGAGATTTGCAAAACCTTAAAGAAGTGGAAAACAATTCAAGATATAAATTCATCAAAGGTGATATCTGCAACCGTGAACTTGTAGAGTTTATATTTGATGAGTATGACATCCGAGGAGTGATTCACTTTGCAGCAGAGTCTCATGTAGATAATTCTATTAAAAATCCTGGAGTATTCATTGAAACAAATGTCAATGGTACTTTTACGCTTCTTGATGTAGCAAAGAAAAAGTGGATGGAGAAACCATTTACGTATAAAGAGAATTATCAAGGCTGTAGATTTCACCATATCTCAACCGATGAAGTATATGGAACACTAAATGAAACAGACCTCTTTACAGAAGATACACCATATGCTCCAAACTCTCCATACTCAGCCTCTAAAGCTAGTAGTGATATGATAGTGCGTTCATACCAAGAAACATATGGACTTAATACTGTCATCACAAATTGCTCAAATAACTATGGCCCAAAACAACATGATGAGAAACTCATCCCGACTATCATCAGAAAATGTTTAGCAGGTGAGAGTATTCCAATATATGGAGATGGAAAGAACATTAGAGACTGGCTCTATGTGCTGGATCACTGTAAAGGGATAGACTTGGTTTATCATACAGGCAAAGAAGCAAATGTTTACAACATTGGTGGGAGAAATGAGAGAACTAATCTTCAAATAGTCGATACCATTATAAGCATACTTGATGAAAAAGTTCCACCACAACAAAAAATAGCTAAAGAGAGCTATAAAGAGCTTATAACTTTCGTAGAAGATAGAGCAGGACATGACAGACGCTATGCAATTGATGCTACGAAACTGGAGAATGAACTTGGCTGGAAGGCTGATGAGAACTTTGATAGTGGTATAATTCGGACTATAGATTGGTATTTAGGAAAATATAATAATGATAACTAAAGAAAAATTAACACATTTAAAGCAGCTAGAAGCAGAATCTATCCATATTCTCCGTGAAGTGGCAGCAGAGTTTTCTAATCCTGTAATGATGTATAGTGTAGGAAAGGACAGTTCAGTTATGCTTCATTTGGCGATGAAAGCATTTGCACCTGCGAAACCTCCTTTTAAATTCTTACATGTAGATACGCTTTGGAAATTTCATGAGATGATAGAGTTTCGTGATAATCGTGCTAAGGAATTAGGATTTGATTTAGTAGTGCACTCTAACCCTGAGGGTATTGCGATGAACATCTCTCCTTTTGAGCACGGTAGTAAAGTTCATACAGACATTATGAAAACAGAGGCACTTAAACAAGCACTCACGCAAGGTGGATATGATGCGGTCATCGGGGGTGCGAGACGAGATGAAGAGAAGTCTCGTGCAAAAGAGCGCATCTTCTCCTTTCGTGACAAACAGCATAGATGGGACCCTAAAAACCAAAGACCTGAACTTTGGAATGTTTACAACACTGCCATTCAAAAAGGTGAAAGCGTAAGAGTATTTCCCATAAGTAACTGGACAGAGCTTGATGTATGGCAGTACATCTATCTTGAAGGCATTTCTATTCCATCACTCTACTTTGCAAAAGAGCGACCTGTTGTAGAGTATGAAGGAACAAAAATACTTGTAGATGATGAACGAATGCCAAAAGAGTTGCGTGAGAGTGCAAAAATGGAAATGGTTCGATTTAGAACACTTGGGTGTTATCCACTTACAGGTGCGATTAATTCTACAGCATCAACCCTTCCAGAGATAATTAAAGAGATGTTACTATCAACCAGTTCTGAGAGAGAAGGAAGACTCATAGATAAAGATCAAATAGGTTCTATGGAGAAGAAAAAAATAGAGGGGTATTTTTAATGAGCACAAAAAATGAAAAAATAGCTCTTGACATTGAAGCGTACTTAAAAGAGCATGAGAACAAAGATATGCTCCGCTTTTTAACCTGCGGTAGTGTTGATGATGGAAAATCTACTCTTATAGGTCGTATGCTCTATGATTCTAAAATGATATTTGATGATCAACTCAGTGCTGCTGAGAGTGAGAGTGAAAAATATGGTACAACAGGCGAGAAGATAGACATGGCTCTGCTTGTTGACGGTTTGCAGAGTGAGAGAGAGCAAGGCATCACCATAGATGTTGCATACAGATTTTTTACCACTGAAAACAGAAAGTTCATTATAGCAGATACCCCAGGACATGAACAGTACACTAGAAATATGGTAACAGGAGCATCAACTGCTGATGTTGCCATCATTCTAATAGATGCCAGAAAAGGAATCCTCACGCAAACAAGAAGACATAGCTTCATTGTTAATCTTCTTGGAATTGAACATGTCATAGTAGCGATAAACAAGATGGACCTAGTAGATTTCTCTCAAGATGTCTTTAATGAAATTAAAGAGGCATATAGTGAACTTGCAGATGAACTAGGGATTAAAAACAGATACTACATTCCACTCAGTGCACTTAACGGGGACAATGTAGTAGATAGAAGTAACCATACCCCTTGGTATGATGGTAAGCCACTCCTAGAGCTGCTAGACAGTATGGATATCTCCAAAGAGCAAAGAGAGGAGAACTTCCGCTTTCCAGTGCAGTATGTTAACCGACCAAATCTAGACTTTAGAGGTTTTTGCGGTACGATTGCTAGTGGCAGTGTAAAAGTAGGGGATGAGATAACAGCCCTTCCATCAGGAAAAACCACAAAGGTAAAAAGTATTATCAATGCTGGAGATATTACAGAAAAAAATAGAGATGCCATAACAACAGAAGCCTATGCCCCTATGGCAGTAACTATAACCACAGAGGATGAAGTAGACATCAGTCGTGGTGATATGCTTGTGCATACCAAAGCACTCCCAAGGGTATCAAATTCTCTTAAAGTGATGGTAGTATGGATGGATGAGTCTCCTATGCAGACAGGTAAAACTTATGACATTAAAAGAGGCACTTCTGTCATGCCGGGAGTCTTTGAGCATATAAACTATAAGATTGATGTCAATACATATAAGCGTACGCAAGTAGAAAAATTAGCGTTAAACGACATAGCATCATGTAAAATGGTACTTACCCGTCCAATAGCAGCAGACAAGTACAAAGAGAATCGCCAAACGGGAAGCTTTATAGTTGTTGACAGAATCACAAACAATACAGTTGGTGCTGGGATGATTGTCGATGTGGCTAAAAGAGAAGAAGAGACAAAAGTAAAAGTCCATAGAGAATATACAGATGCTGAGATAGCACTTAACAGATACATACGAGAGAACTTTCCTGAGTGGAATTGTAAAGAAGTATAATGTATAAAGAGACAAATAAACGATCAATAGTAAAAGGAATTAGCTGGAGAGTAGTAGCTACAACAACTACTATACTTATAGTTTACTTTTTCTTTGGTCGTTTAGACTTGGCTATTGCCGCTGGACTTATAGAAACAGTCCTTAAAGTGGCACTCTACTGGGCACATGAGAGAGCTTGGATGAAGATACGCTGGGGTAAGAAGAAGATAGAACCTTTTAATCTCTGGTTTACAGGGCTGCCACTCTCAGGAAAAACAACCATCGCCGATAGGGTCTATGAAGAGTTGCAAAAGCTGCAAATTCCATTAGAGAGACTTGACTCAAAAGATATAAGAGATGTAGTTCCAGACATAGGCTTTAGCAGAGAAGATAGAAACAGACATATGAAACGAGTAGGTCATCTCATAAAAACTCTGCAAAATAACTCTATCTCTACAGTGGCATCATTTGTAAGCCCTTATAGAGAGAGTAGAAAAGCCATAAGAGAAATGGTAATAAATAATATTGTTGTTTATTTAAAAGCAAATATAGAGATATGTAAAAAAAGAGACTACAAGGGTGTTTATGAGAAAGCCCTCAAAGGTGAGCTGCAAAACTTTTCTGGTGTCAATGATGTCTAC
Source organism: Sulfurimonas sp. (assembly GCA_027082875.1). Lineage (GTDB taxonomy): Bacteria > Campylobacterota > Campylobacteria > Campylobacterales > Sulfurimonadaceae > Sulfurimonas. The sequence continues at coordinate 7,175 of JALWTK010000044.1, forward strand.
GAAGAGCCACAACATGCTGAGATAGTGATAGATACAGATAAAACATCAATTGATGAAGCAGTAGAGATAATAGTAAAATATATAAAGAAGAACAATGTCAAATAGTAAAAATATAGTCTGGCATGACCATCATGTCTCCAAACAACAACGAGCAAAGATAAAAGAGCAAAAGCCATGCATTCTCTGGTTTACAGGATTAAGTGGCAGTGGTAAATCAACTATTGCCAATGCAGTAGAGAGCAGACTCTTAGCATTGCAAAAACACACTTATCTTCTTGATGGGGATAATATCCGAATGGGATTAAACAAAGGGCTTGGCTTTTCAGATGAGGACAGAGTTG
>JALWTK010000045.1 GCA_027082875.1 Sulfurimonas sp.
ATATGTGGTGCTTCTCTTGTCATCACAACAGGGCTTATCTACCTCCTTGGCTTTGAGATAACAGTAGTATCTTCTAACTTTATCTCTTTAGAACTTATTATGAATATCTCTTTAGTTGTTCATTTGATTATCAAATATAAAGAGCTGTATCAACTCTATCCAAGCTATACCCAAGAAGAGCTTGTTAGATGCACACTCAAGTCTATGCTAAAGCCATCTTTTTTTGTAGTTATAACTACTATAGCAGGATTTAGTTCTTTAGTCTTTAGCAATATATTACCAGTGATTGTATTTGGTTGGATGATGAGTTTGGGTTTAGTTATCTCTTTACTTATGACATTTATTATGTTTCCTGCCCTATTATTGTTGATAGGTAAAAAAGAGATGGATACCCATCGTAAACAAAAGAGCTCCTTTACACTAAAAATAGCCAATATTGCACTTGAATATAAAAAGATGATCTTATTTATATCTGCTTCTATCGTTGTATTTAGTGCCTATGGTATAAGTAACCTTAGAGTTGAAAATAGCTTTATAGATTATTTTAAAAAAGATACACAAACATATCAAGGTATGTATCTTATAGATCAAAAATTAGGAGGGACTATCCCTTTAGATATAATTCTTACTTTTAAAGAGGATAGTGATGAAGTGAAACCTGCCGTAGTTGGCGAGGATGAACTTGATGAATTTGAAGATGAATTTGAAGAGAGTAGTGAAGATAAACAACGCTACTGGTTTACCCAATCAAAAATGCAAAAGATTACTCAAGTGCATCAATACCTTGAATCGCAAAAAGGAGTAGGGAAGGTGATCTCTTTAGCAACTATTAATGAGATTCTTAAAACTCTCAATGGTGGTAAAGATGTAGATAGTTTAATGTTGACATTGCTTAATCAAGAACTGCCTTTAGAATACGCTAAGGTGATCTTATTACCCTACCTAAACATAGAGAAAAATCAGGTGAGAATAAGTGCAAGGGTGATAGACTCGATGCCAAATCTAAATCGAAATCAACTCATAAAAAAAATAGATGCAGATTTGACAAATATGTTAGATGCACAATATTATCAACATCGATTATCAGGTTTATTGATTATGTACAACAATATGCTGCAATCACTTTTTGAATCTCAAATTAAAACTATAGGTGTAGTAGTTTTTATTTTGTTTTTGATGTTTTTAGTTTTATTTAAAAGTTTAAAGATAGCAACCATAGCCATCATTGTAAATATTTTACCTGTAAGTGTTATCTTTGGATTGATGGGTACTATGGATATACCATTAGATATGATGACCATTACAATAGCATCCATAAGTATAGGTATTGCAGTGGACAATACTATCCATTATATATATAGGTTTATGAGCGAGTATAAAAAAACCAATGATTTGATGCAATCTATTATGAACGCTCATACAAGCATTGGGATAGCTATGTTTTATACCTCTGTCATCATTATGGTTGGTTTTAGTGTCCTTGTTTTATCAAGTTTTGTACCAACTATATATTTTGGATTACTTACAATGTTAGCTATGTTTATGGCTATGTTATCTGATCTGTTTTTATTGCCGGTGTTGTTGTTGAAGTTTTATCCTAAGCGGGGTTGATTAGATCTCAAAGCTGTGTTTCATAGCCTCAAATATCTTCTCTTTAGAGAGGCTGTGTCTGACAAAAAGCTCATTGGCTAATACCCCTTGACCAAGAAGCATATCTGCTCCATCTTTGTAAGTAATATTTTTACTTTTTGCAAGTTGTAAAAATGGTGTAAGTTTTCCATAGATAGCATCCGCCACATAAGTGGTATTGTCTAAAATCT
>JALWTK010000046.1 GCA_027082875.1 Sulfurimonas sp.
CAACACTCAACTGAATGATAGCTGTGTATGTCGCAATCTTAATGAAAAGAATAACAGTTGCAATAGCAAAAAGTGGAAGAAATATCGATACAAAAAGTGTCGAAAGGTTGTCGATGATGTACTTTCTCAGTCTATACATGAGTCTAGTAGTTTGCTTGAATATAAGCTAGTATAGGAGAATCATAGAGAAAAACTATAAAAGTGGCAAGTGCTAAAAATGGAACAAAAGGGACTCGTTTCTCTTCCTCTGAGCGGTTTTGTACTAAGAGTAAAACAGGGAGAGTAAGTAGTGCAGAGAGGAAAATAGCAACGAGAGTAAGCTTCACCCCTAAGAGTGCTCCCATAGTGGCAGCAACCATAATGTCACCTTCACCCATAGCTTCTATAAAAGGTGTTCTATCATAGTGCTTGTTCCAAGCTGTTTTTGTCTTCAGAGCTGCCCTATAAATGCTAGATGTTAGATAGTATGAGAGTGCAAAACGAAGAAGAGTAAAACCTCCGCTAAAAAGGAGAGCATTTTGAAAGTTTTGTAGAACTTCCTGCGGAGACCATGCACCAAATATTGCAAAAAATATAGCAAGAAGATTTAGTGAATCTGGTACCATTTTATACTTAAAGTCGATCATGGAGAGGGCAAGAAGCATGAGAAAGCTAAGTGCTATAAAAAATGCTGGTAGAGATAGACCATACTGTGAAGCAACCGCTAAAAAGAGTAAGCCTGATGTTAGCTCGATAAGTGGATACTGAATAGAGATTTTACTTCTACAATAGCTACATTTTCCTCGAAGAAAGAGCCATGAAAAAAGTGGGATATTATGCCATGGTTTGAGTTTTTTACCACAAGAGTAACAGTATGAGCCTTCAAAAACAACGCTTTCCTCTTTTGGAATACGTAAAATCACAACATTTAAAAAAGAGCCAAAGAGTAAACCAAATACAAATGCAATGCTAAGTTCCATTATTTAAGCCCTCCAAAACGGCGTTCAACTTTTGTAAACTTTTTAATGATTTTTTCTAAATCCTGTGATGTGAAATCAGGCCATAGTATATCTATGAAAAAGAGTTCAGCATAGGCTGCTTGCCAGAGAAGATAGTTTGAGAGTCTATGGTCTCCTCCTGTCCTTATGAGTAGATCAACATCATATTTACAATCAAGAGCATTTGAAAAGATCTCTTGTGTTATCTCCCCATCAACATTTTTGAGACTGTTCATCGCACGTAGTATCTCATCTTGTGAGCCGTAGTTAAGAGCGAGTGACTGTACTAAACCATCACAGTGAGCCGTCTCTTCTTCAACCACTTTAATTGTCTTTTGAAGTTGCTTTGAAAATGCACGAATATCACCAATAGGCTCAAAGCGGACATTGTTTTCAAGATAGACTGGCAGCTCATTTTTAAGATAGTTATTTAGAAGTTTCATTAAAAATTCCACTTCTAAACGTGGACGTTTCCAGTTTTCTGTAGAGAATGCATAGAGTGTTAATCGTTCTATGTCTGGATGATCTGAACAAAAGGTTGTAATGTTTTTAACAACCTTTGCACCTGCTTCATGTCCTTTAACTCGTTTTTTACCTTGAAGTTCAGCCCAACGACCGTTTCCATCCATAATTATTGCTATATGTGTTGCACTATTCATCTCTTACTCTTTTATTTTTTTTGCTTGATCTAAAACTTGAAATGAGATACTAAGTTTCTCATCTTTAGGGATAGTTACTTTTTCATCTTTAGTTATAAAGGTCATTGTATTTGTGTCTGATCCAAAGTTATTGCTCTCATCTAAAATATTGAGACAGACTGCATCTAAGCTTTTTTTCTCTAGCATATTGCTTGCGTTTATGAGGGCATGTTGTGTATCCATCTCAGCTTTAAAACCGACTACTGTGATACCAGACTTATCGACACTATCTAATATGTCTATATTTTTTTTTAGACCCAAGTCCCAGCTCTCACCAAGCATCTCTTTTTTGAGTTTGCCTTCTTGCTTAAACGCGGGAATATAGTCACTTACAGCTGCTGCCATAAAGAGATAAGGCTTCTTTTGAATAAGGTGAATCTGCTCATCTTTTAGAAGTGAAGCTTTTGAGAGTTTTCCTTTTTTAGCGATACGAATAGAGTCCACTAAGTACTCATGCATCTCCGCACTATCTTCTATATCTAAGGTATAGATGTCTTCTGGAAGTTCTGTTTCAAACTTTGTACTTATAAGGTTAACATCTGCACCCTTACAGTAAAGAGCAGTAGCCATAGCCGAAGCCATTTTCCCACTGGAAAAGTTTGAGATAAAACGTACATCATCTATTCGCTCTATGGTTCCACCACCGGTTACTATGACTCTCCTATCTGCCCAGAACTCTTCTTTTAAAAGTTCACGAGCTGTTGCCCAAAAGATATATAGAGGTTCAGCCATAGCTCCATCACCGACAGTTTTACAAGCAAGCTCTTTTGTCTGTGTATCAAGGATCGCGTAGTTGGCTATACCTAACATCTTTAAGTTTGCTTGTGTTATTGGATTTTGCAGCATATTTGTGTTTGCTGAGGGAGCGATTATTTTTATAGGACTAAATGCAAGAGCACACTGAAGAAGCATATTGTCAGCGATGGCGTTTGCTAGTTTTGCAATGGTGTTTGCAGTTGCAGGAGCTATGAGAAAAATATCTGCCCACTCTGTAGTTTTGATGTGGTTATGATCATTTGCCCATGATTCATTTGTGTCATCTAGCACCTGATTGAATGTAAGTGTTTCAAAGGTGAGTGGTGTTACAAACTTTTTCGCACTCTCACTCATTACAACTCTCACATCAGCACCAGCCTTGACAAAAAGTCGTACAAGCTCTAAAGACTTATAAACGGCGATAGAACCAGTAACACCTAAAAGGATTTTTTTATTTTGTAATAGTGTAGTAGGTATATTCATATGCATTCTCTATATAATGATGTTTTTATTTTAGTTATTTTATCTAAATTTACTTAAACTACTGTTTCGAATTAACACAATATTATCACTTTGTATTATATTTTCTTATCTTAAAAGCTGAAGAGATAGAGAAATGATGTATAATAGAACATAATATTAAGGACAATTAATGAAACTAAGTATATATACAGCATCTCTTTTACTAGGAGCATCCCTTATGCAAGGATGTGGTGGAGGTGATACCAAAAATGATACTCCTCCGAAAGAAGACAAAACAATTGAACAAATTATTGCAGAAAAAGCTCTCAGTGGAGACAGTACAAGTTTTTTTGATGGCTTTACTTGGGATATTGGTTCTTCAATACTTGACTGGTGGAATAGTGATGGTGATACGGAACAAGTGCAATCACTCACTACACAGCTATCCGAATTAGCGCAAAATTCCGAGAATGTTACTGACTTTACTAAAAATGGTTTAAGAGTGAGTGTAGAGTATGTCGTTAAAGAATACATACCCATTGGAGAAAGTTATCTTTTAGATAATGATTGGGGTGATAGTAATAACCAATACCTTTATGAAGTGTTTTATGACTCAAGTGAAACTTTAGTCGGATATATGGATGATTTTTATAATACAGCAAAATCTGCTTTAAGTGCTCCAGCTTATCATCGTGCTGCAGCTAAAGAAGAGAAAACTTTAATTGAAAAAATTATTGATGAAATTTATAATCTACTTCTTCAAATCATGAATGACTTCTTTTTTGGAAGTGATACAAAAATAATTGTTCCAGATATGAATGATACATCACCTAAAATAGATCCAAATCAAACATTTACTTTTAAAGATTCAGATATAAATGGTGATGTCTATTATGTTGCATCTGAACAGTATATGACGGTTACGTTTGAAGCTGATGGTGCAAGTGGGTATGGAGATATCGGCTATGGTGTTGGTGCAGACTTTAACAGTAGTGTAAGTGGTGGAAAGCTTTTCATAAATATGAATGGTGACTATGAAGTTGAAATGAAGTATAGAGATCCTGGTTACTGTATAGCTTCTGAAATGACAGATACTTCTGATGGATCAAAGTATCCAGCTTTCTGGTTTAGTGACCCTAAAGTATATGATAAAGCTACTAATCTCACAACTGCTGAATCTCTCTGTTATATTCATTCTACTGAGTATGCAGCAAAAGTGATAGCAAAAGATGGGGAGTTAGAACCTATTTTGGATAGCCGAGCTTCTCATACTCCTGTGGCAATAGCTGATACATCGACAATGGTCACTGAGCTTACAAATGGTGTAGACAATACAGCAACAGTTACTGATGCGAAGTACTTTGCTCGTAAAATGAGACATGGTATCTTTTCTATCTATACTACAAATGGACAAACACATACTCTTCAAGCAACAGAGACTGAAAAAGTAACTCGTGAACTTTTACCGTTGGCAGCTTCAAGTGCTATTGCTATTGATGATATGCTTACTGGTGCTTATGATTCTAGTATTGCTTTTCAAGAAGAAGTAAATAAAGACCTCAATAACTCAATGACTGATATCAACAATCGTGTAAATGCTTTAATAATTGCAACTTCACAGGCTATGGATAGAACAACAAGTGCAACTAATTACCATGGTGTTTCAGATAAAACAATTTATGGAGATACTGTTGATTTTGAAGCAAAAAATAAAAATATCAATCTTTTTAGCAACACAGCAAAGGCAGATGTTGTTATTAAAATAATGAGTGATGGAAGTGCTGGAAGAACAGCAAATGTTGAGTTTATTACAAAGGTTACTACAACAGTATTTGGTAATTCGGATGTGAAGTTCTCTGAAATTGATGCTACTTCATCAAGTAGTTATATAGGTGGAAGTGATTATAATCTAAACATAAAAAATATGAAGTATACTCGTGCAGATGGACTTATGCAACTCAATGGTAATGGGTATCTAGGAAGTGCTTCCAAATTGACTTTAAATAATTATAAGGTACTTGCAACTTTTCAAGAAAACCCAGATATAAAACTTCTTAAGTTTAGTGTTGAGGCTAATGGAGATATCTCTACACCGAGTGGTCGAGTTTTTAATGGTACTTTAGTTTTTGATGGAGACAATACAAATAACTCACAGATGAATGGTACTCTAGTAGGTATAAATGATGAACCAACTATAACAGGTGCAATCCAAACTTCACTTAGTTCTGAAGATATTACCGCATGGGTTGCAAGTCATGATAGCGTTAGTGCTTCAGATGCAGGTGACTTAAATAATATGGGTGATCAAAGTTATTCTATGAATGTATCTATCGCTAAACCTGGTAAAACAGTAAGTGCTGATATGCTTGTCAAACGTGATAATACAGCAAAAACATGGACCTATATTATGAAAGATTTAGCCGTAAGTGATGCTAATGTTAACTTAACTACACAGAGTGTTTACCTTGTACAAAATGGTGATAATACTTTAGTCGAAACATTTGAAAAATTAGCTATCAATGGTCTTGGGCTAGATTCTGATATAAATGCTTTAGTTAACTTTGGTTGGGATGTAGCAAGTGACTTTAGTAAAATAGGAATTAAAGGTCTTAATGTTACCATGAAACCAGCATCAGGTGATGTGGATATAAAAGCAACTATAAATGTGCTCAATAATGGTGCAACTATGAGTGCTGATATGAGTAGTAGTTATAACTATGCAACGACACATTTAACAAGTGTTGGTAAATTCTCAACACTTGTTGATGCAAGTAGTGGGAAAAATGTATATAACAATAACTTTACTACAGCTGGTCTTATAAAAGTAGATAATAAGTACGATTATAACTATAAAATAGCATACACAGACACACAACAAGATATGCTTTTTACAAGTAATGATAGTAACTATCAAATGGGCTTTAGAATGACTGATAGCTTGATTACTGGTGGAGATTCTTATGGTGTACTAGCTACATTTAAAATGAATGCTACTTATGATGTTATGGAGCAGATGGAGCTTAGAAATAGAGATAATAACCCTCTTGGAATATATATTCGCTCTGAAGATCCATTAAAAATTAAATTTGTAGATAAGGTAGAGGAGTATATGTACCTCTATTAGCCTTTATAAAGTTAGTTTAATATAGAAGTAATATAATACTTCTATATATAACTAGACTTTAATAAGGACACCAATTGACAACTACACTCGCGAAAAATATTAAACAAATTCCTCCTCTTCCTGATACGATTCAAGAAATAAATAGAATTCATAAAGATGAAAACTCATCACTTGAAGATATGCAGTATGCTATTGAAAAAGATCCACTTCTTACAGCTGAAATTTTAAGAATTGTTAACTCTCCTATGTATGGTATGAAGAGTACTGTTACAAGTGTTAAGCAAGCTGTTTCTCTCTTAGGAAAGGATACTATTAAAACATTTGCTATGAGTAGTGTTGTTAACTCTTTTACTATTGATCTTTCTCCTTATGGCATGACTTCTCAAGAGTTCTCAGCAGCTTGTGATATGCAACTTGCACTTAGCGTAAACTGGCTAGCTCGTCGTAAGCCAACACTCCTTCCAATAATAGGACCAGCATCTTTCCTTGTAGATTTAGGAAGAGTTCTGATTTCTCAAACACTTATTGAAGATGAGAAGGTAAGCATAATTGAACAAGCACTCTTATCCGGAGAAGATATATCAAGTGCTGAGAAAACTGCTTGTGGTGTACAGGCAACAGATGTAACAGCTACACTCTTTTATAACTGGAACTTTGATCCAGAACTTATTCATATTATTCGTTACAGTGATGATCCTGAAGGAACACATGGTGAAGAGAGAGAAATGGCTGCAATACTTAAAGTAATTAGAGAAACTGTTATGCCAAATGGTGAGATTACCGATGATTCTATTGCTGTTGCAAAAGATACTATTGAAGAGTTTAACTTAGATTTAGAAGGCTATGAAAGAGCCTTAGAGAGAATCTTAGGGAACTAAGAGTTTTAAAAAGTGATGACCTCTATGGTCTCACTTTTAAGTGCATGAGTAAGCATTTCTCCTGTATGAATAAGATCTACCCCTAAACTTTTCAAATCCTTGCTCACACCATAGTCATCGCTACAAACTACACAGGCATTAAAACTAACACCAGATTTTTGTACTTGCTTCATCTGTGTTTGGAGTTCACTATCTTTTGCTAAAAGTTTCGCAGAAGGTCCCCATATCATGATTGTGGCTCTTTTCCAGTAGTCTCGTTCTAACATAACTGATCCATATAAAAAGACCAATTTTTTTGCTACCTCTTTTTCACCACTTGACCAGACTATGAGAAGTTCTTCTTTCATTCTACTTTCCAAAATGTTTAGCAAAATATCCTGCTATAGTACGAATCTTTGTGCGACTTATAGCAAGAACACCACTATTTACAACACCACTAGGTACAGTAGTCCCCGCAGCTATCATCACATCATCTTCTATAGTTACAGGAGCTACAAGCTGAGAGTCACTACCTATGAAAACATTTTTTCCGATGATAGTTTTGTATTTTTTGACACCGTCATAGTTACAAGTAATGGTCCCAGCACCGATATTTGTACCCGTGTCTACTTGTGCATCACCAATGTAACTAAGATGTCCAGCTTTTACACCTTTTAGTGATGATTTCTTAACCTCTACAAAGTTTCCTATATGTGTACCTTCTATATATGAAGCAGGACGAAGGTGTGCAAGAGGTCCTACATCTGAGTTTTTGACTATGCTATCTTCTATAACACTGCCTGATTTTATATGGGACTCTTTTATAAGAGTTTCTCCACAAAGGCGACAGCCATTTTCTACTATACACTCACCCTCAAACGCCACTGTGGACTCTATGTAGATAGTAGAAGGAAGTTGCATGATAACTCCTGCATTCATCCACTTAGTTTTTATACGCTCTTGCATAATCTCTTCAGAGTCACTGAGGTCTTTTTTAGAGTTTACACCCTTAAAATGCTCTTCATCAACAAGAAGAGGGGCAATACTGAGATGATCAGCCTTTGCCATAGCAACTACATCAGTTAAGTAGTATTCTTCTTGAGCATTATCATTTGAGAGGAGGGGAATGTATTTTTCTATAACTGCCTTACTAAATGCATAGATACCAGCATTGACAGTTGTAGTAAGAAGTTCGTTTTCATTGGCATCTTTTTGCTCAACTATGTACTGGACTTGGTTGTTCTCATCGATGATAACGCGACCATAGCCACTAGGATCATCAAGATCAAAAATAGACATGATAACATCAGCATCTGTATCTATAAAACCTTGAAGAGCATCTGCTGTGATAAGTGGCATATCTCCGTTAAGGACTAAAACCTTCTCATTTTTTGGGGCTACATTTTTCATAGCTCCACCAGTTCCTGGGAAGTTTTCAGCATCTTGAACTACGAAGTTAATATCATCAAAGTAGCTCTGCATTTGAGCTTGTACTTCCTCTTTTTGGTGAGCTATGACTACTGTGATGTCATTTGAAATCTCTTGTGAAGCTTTGATGATATGGTAAAGCATAGGTTTTCCACTGATAGAGTGAAGTACTTTTGCTTTTGGTGACTTCATACGGCTTCCCTTGCCGGCTGCTAGGATGACTATACTTATATTATCTTTATTCATATTTTTCCTTTATTTTGTGGTTTGAAGTTTGTGTTTCATTTTTTTGTAGATATAGAGTGTTGTAATTATACCAAGTGTAGCCCCTGCAACAACATCACTGAGATAATGTACAGTAGCCATAACTCTACCAGCAGCTACAAGTGTAGCTACCGTAAGCCAAAGATAGATATACTTTGGAAAGAGAAGAGATAGATAGGTAAATATAGTAAATGTCGTTGTTGCATGCCCTGATGGAAAAGATGTATAACTTGAAAAAGAGTGAGCAAGATGAGTAAGGTGAAGTTGTATCTGCTCAAAAGAGTTTGAACTGAAGTCTTTAAAAAGAGAAAAGCCATAGTGCATACTCTCTTGGTCAAGCATTCTCGGGCGTAGTCGTCCAAAGAGAGATTTTAAGATGAGGCTAGTAAGCCCAGAAAAAATATTTGCATAGAGTAAAAAAAGAAATCTATTTGTATAAAGAGTATTTTTTTTGATAAAATGAAAATAGAGTGCTCCTGCTATACCAATGCTAAAGTACCACTGTGATTCACCTGCTCTGCTTAGCTCTTTGCCGAGAGTTCTATATATATCTGCATGGTCAAGAAAATAGTGTGCGATACTTAAATCTAAAAAATTATAGGAGAGGATTATAAACATAAGTATAGAACTACCAAAAATTATAAACTGTTTTTTAGAAAAAATCATTTCATTCCTTGAAAGTTGCTACAGAGAACAAATTCGATACTATTTTCTATGCTACCATTGATCTTTAAGTCAAAAGAGGAGAGCTTCCTTACAGAATTACACTGCATCGTTTTTGCAATATCTTTGTGAAAGAAGTGAGTATTTATAAAGATCACATCTTTCCCTATAGGCATACTCTTTTCCCATAGATCAAATTGGTCATAGCGTTTATCTATAAGATAAACTTTAGAAGGGTAGTTTCTATCGTAGTAGATAGCACGTGATGCAAATGTCCAGTTAGTTACTCCTAAAACCTCTTTTTTTGGATCTTTTATTTCGGCATTTGCTTTTTTCATAATGGTGTCAAATCCATAAATATCTCTGTGAATAGACTTATACTTTGGAAATGTTATGATTTTAAAGCCTAGTTCAATATAGGCAAAAGCTCCAATGAGCAGTCCAATCCCTACAGCAAAAACAATAAACTTTTTAGAGACTTGTAGAAAATAGACAGCTCCAATAGGGATAAAAAGCAGATAAAAGAGTGCAGACCAGTGAGGGAGTGCAGTCTTATAGAGTGAGGCATAAGTAAAAAAGAGAATAAGCACTAAACCAAAGAATGCACTTAAAAGAAGTAAATCATTTTTACTTCTAAAACTTTTGTAGAGACCATAAAATGCGATAGGCATAAGAAAAGGGTTATAGGCAAAAAACTGTGAAGTGATGGACTTAAAAAAGCTTTTCCATACAATATGTTTAGCACCTACTACATGCTGACTCTGATAGGTGAAACTTAACCAGTCGTTTTGCATATTCCAAATAATTACAGGAGAAACAACAATCAGAGCCAAACCAATAGCTAAAAGAAGTTTAGGAGAGCAGAACAAATCATAACGTTTTTTAAAGAGAAGATAGAGAATGATAGGTGGTACAAAAAGAACAGCAGTATATTTTGAAAGACCTGCTAAACCTAGAAGTAAACCTAAAAGTAACCAAGACTTTATAGAGCCACTCTTTTCTACTCCAAGAACACTAAAAATGATAGGAATAATAAATAAAAAGAGGAGGGTATCAGGCATAAGCATCACAAAAAGAGCATTAAACATAAAAGCTCCATGAAGTGCAAGCACTGCAAAAAAAGCCTCTTTTGCTTTGTGATTTATCTCATAAGTGAGTTTGTATAGAAAGATAGAGACTATAAAACCGATGAGGATAGCTGCTACTCTCGCACCAAACTCTCCAGTTCCAAAAACAGAAGTGAAAAGAAATTGTACCCAACCTACTAAAGGTGGATGATCAAAGTAGCTTAGGTCAAGATGCAAAGCATAAAGTACATAGTGTGCTTCATCTACACCAAGACCCACATGAGGTGCTAAGAGAAGTCTTATAGCTGCGACTAGAGTTATAAAAACTAAAAAAGGATAGTGTTCTTTTCTAGCTAAGTGCATCAAGCTTGAACTTTAGTGTGTTAAATACCCACTCAGGTGTAATGATTTTGATACATTGGTTATCTGTACATGGCGTTTTTCTATGGTTAGAAGCACTCACACAAGGAGAACAGCTCATAGCAGAGTAGATAGGAGTAGTAGGTCCAAGTGAACCATATAGAGCTGGTGTCTCAGGACCAAAGATAACAAAGGTATGCATATCTGTGATAGATGCAAAGTGCGCAGGTCCAGAGTCATTTGTAAGCATAAATGCAGAGAGTGAGTAGAGTGCTGGAAGTTCTAAAAACTTTACACCACCAGCAAAATTTATACAGCGTTTATCATTTACATAGTTTGCTAGAAGTTGTGCTCCATCTTTTTCAGATGGTGCACCTGTGAGAAGTACTATTACATTTTCATTTGCCGAGAGCATTTTTTTGATAACTTCACCATAGTTTTCTCTATCCCATCTGCGTTGTGGAAGTAGATCTGAGGCATTTGAGTTTACTAAAACTATATGATTTTTATTTTTATCAAATCCTTCATAATATATGGAGACAGTAGCGATGATAGATGCTTGCTCTTCTTCACAAATAGTCGCTTTTGCAATCTTTATTTCATCATCATGAATGATGCGTTTAAGATATGGAAGCTCTTGCTTTTCAGAAAGTAGAGCATCAACAAGCGCTATAAAGTTTTTTGCTATATGTTGATGAGCATTATAGGCTACCTTATGAGTAAGAAGATCACCTCTATAGAGTCCTTCGTTGTGAAATGCATGAAAACCAACACGATTAATAGCACCACTACCTACAGTCAAAAGTGCAGTGAAACGCGAGAAGAGTTCAAGATCTATAACAGAGTCTATTTCTTTATCTTTGCACCACTGAAAAAACTTGAGTGTAGTTGTTGCTATATTCGTAAGCCCATCTTCATCGATAGTGTAGATGTTCTCTTCTTTTACTGTTCCAAGAAGTTGTAAAGATGCCTTGTTCTTGGAAAAAATAACAAAGTACAATTCTCCCTCAATGTTGGCTTTGAGTTTTCGCATAGCAGGATCAACAAGGATAGCACTTCCCATCTCAGAGAGTTCAATAAGGAGCACATTTTTCGCTTTTTTCTTTACTGGTGGCACGAAAAAATCTAGAGTTTTTTTTACAAGGGTAGCAGTCAATGCAAGAGGTACTCCGGCAAAATAGTCTATATTTCTCATTGTGTCTACATTCATTCTTATCCTTTAAGTTACTTGTTTACTTTTTATCCAGAAGTAAGATCCTGGAAGGGCACTCACTATGAGTAGCAATCCATATATAATGCTCATAGCAAGAACCTTAGTCTGATCTGCTCCAACGAGCATAAATATCCCAACCATAGCACCCTCTCTAATCCCCCAACCAGCTAAAGATATAGGAACGATAGTGAGTAGGAAAACAGGTGGCACTGCTATGAGAAGTGTTTGAAAGCTGAGTTCTAAACCTAGTGCCAAAGTGATGCTATACATTGTAAGCACTGAAAAGAGATGCACAACAACAGAGATGAAAATATGCTGGAGCAAGAGTTCTCTTGATGCATATAGCCTGTTTAGTCTATTTGCTAAACGTACGAAAAGATTTAAAAAACTATACTTTTTGAGAAATCTTAGACGGTGAAGATGAAAGAGAGAGATAAAGCCTAAAATACTTAGTGAAGATATACCTATAATGAGTAATGAAAAATCTTCATCAAAGGTACCAAAGAAGACTATAGAAGCAATAAGATTAAGTGTTAAAAGACCCACTAGACCAACAATACGGTCAACAAAAACACCATAAAAAGCCTCTTTTTTATCATAATTTTTTTGTGTTAAGTCTAAGATACGCACAGCGTCTCCACCAATACTAGAAGGAAGAACTTGGTTGAAAAATGAGCCTTTAAAGTAGCTCTGTATGTAAAAGAAAAGATTTTCTTTAAAAACAAGAAGTCGAGAGATCTCAAACCATCTAAAGGCCGCTAGAACAGTTGAAGCTAGTTGCATAAGAAGTGCAAAAATAATCCATCCTGGATGGCTAGTGAGAAGAAGTTGAAAGAGTGTATTAAAATCTACTTGTTGAAATAGATAGTAAAATATAGCAATAGTAATAAGTAATTTTAAAATGTTTTTCATAGAGTACTATTTTAGCAAAAGTATATTAACAAAAATTGAAAAATTATAGAAAGATTACTCAATACTAATTCTTTTTGTGCTATTATAAGAAATAAATTATTTTTGCATAAGGCTTTTAAATGGATTTAGGTACGGTCATTGGTATTGTTTTGATTATGGTTCTTCTACTCGGATCCATGACTATGGGTGTTGGTGTTGGTGCCTATATTGATATTCCTTCTGTTCTCATTGTTGTTGGTGGTAGTATTGGAGCACTCATGATCTCCTTTAAACCAAGGCAAATGAAAGCATTTACTAAGATTTTTATGAAAGCGATTAAACCCGGGGAAGAAGATCCTGCAGAACTTATAAAAAAACTTGTTGAGTTTGCAGGTAAAGCTAGAAAAGATGGAATACTAGCACTTGAGGGTGATGTAAACGATGAAGAGAATGCTTTTTTGAAAAAAGGTCTCTCTATGGCCATTGATGGAAGTGAGCCTGATACTATTCGTGATCTTTTAGAAATAGAGATGGAACAGACAAGTGCGAGACATACAATTCACGGTTCTATCTTCAACCAGTGGGCTGGACTTGCTGGGGCTATGGGTATGGTTGGTACACTTATCGGTCTTGTTGCAATGCTTCTAAATATGGCTGATCCTTCAGCGATTGGACCATCAATGGCGGTTGCCCTTCTTACTACTATGTATGGTGCTATTATTGGTAATGTCTTTGGTACACCGATTTACAATATTTTGTCAGTAAGAAACAATGATGAAAATATGCTCAAAGAGATGATTATTACTGGTATTATGTCCATACAGTCTGGTGATGCACCACGTGTACTTGAAGCGAAACTTCTAGCTTACTTAATGCCTACTGATCGTGTTAGTCAGTTTGACTAAGGAGTAGGTAATGGCTAAGAATAAATGTCCTGAATGTGAAGAGTGTCTTCCCGCTTGGCTAGCAGCATTTGGAGACCTTATGTCTCTACTCTTGTGTTTCTTCGTTCTACTTCTCTCTATGAGTTCTATGGATGCAAAAAAAGTTTCAGAAGCTATTGGATCTCTCTCTGGTGCGATGAGTGTACTTGAGGGTGGAACAAAAACAGAAATCTCTTCTCAGCGTATTCAAGAATCAACTCCTATTGAGTCTCAGGATGAGACAAGTGATACAGTAAATCGTGTAAAACAAGCGGCAGGTGATGCTAATGAGATGATGGAAAAGAGTGAAGGACCTACTATTACAGTAGAAGAAGCTCAGGATGGTTTTGTTATTAAACTTCCTGCAGCACTTCTTTTTAAGCCAGATAGTGCGACTATTGAGAACCAAGATGCTCTGCTTTTTCTTAAACGAATGGCTCTTATTGTAGAGGAGTTACCTAAAGATATGCAAGTAAGTGTACAGGGCTATACGGACAATACAAACCCTAGTGCAAATAGTATTTTTAAAGATAACTGGGAACTTTCAACTGCACGTGCTATCTCTGTTCTTCATGAGCTAGTTCTTGATGGTGTTGATCCTTCTCGAATGAGTGCCGCTGGCTTTGCTCAGTATAATCCTGTTGCTACAAATGTTACAAAAACAGGACGTGCAAAAAACCGTAGAGTTGAACTTCATTTTTATGGTAAGAAGAACGAGAAAGATGCAAAAGCAAACTTGTCTGTTTTAGATAAGGCTGCAGCAAAATAATGTTAAAGTATCTATTCCTCTTCCTTACTTTAGGTTCTGCACTTTTTGCGGCAGAGAGTGTGACTATCCCGACTATGAGCTTTAATCTAGCTGCACCTCAAACTCCTCAGCAGTTAGTTTCTTCACTTAATGTTTTAGTTGTATTAACACTGCTTTTTTTAGCACCATCTATGGTCTTAGTGATGACGACATTTACTCGTTTTATTATAGTATTTGGATTTTTACGTCAGGCTATGGGAACACAGCAAGTTCCCCCTACACAACTCTTAGTGATGCTTGCTATGATATTGACATTTTTTGTTATGGAACCAGTGGGTACAAAGGCCTATGATAATGGCATCAAACCCTATATAGCAGAAAAAATAGGTTATGAAGAAGCTTTTACAAGAACGGCTTTGCCATTCAAAAACTTTATGATTAGAAATACAAGAGAGAAAGATTTAGCACTTTTTTTTCGTATACGCAAGATGCAAAATCCCCAATCGGTAGCAGATGTACCACTCTCAATCGTGATACCTGCATTTGTCATCAGTGAGATGAAAACAGCTTTTGAGATAGGTTTTTTAATATTTTTACCATTCTTGGTTATAGATATGGTTGTAGCATCTATACTGATGTCTATGGGTATGATGATGCTTCCACCTGTTATGATTTCCCTACCTTTTAAGGTACTTGTATTTGTACTTATAGATGGATGGAATTTACTTATAGGTAATCTTATTGCCTCGATAAAATAGGAGATAGTTTGGATTGTAAACATTTTGGAGAGTGTGGTGCTTGTGTAGTTTTTGATAAGGGTTATGAAGGCCAATTAGAGGATAAAATAGCTCTTAATAAAGAGCGATTCTCAAAGTTTTTTGATGGTGATATCTCTATTTCTCGTTCCCCTGATGCTCACTACCGTTCTCGTAGTGAGTTTAAACTCTGGCATGATGGTGATGATATTCACTATGCGATGAACAATGCTACAAAAGATGGTGTTATCTTTGTAGGAGAGTGTCCACAAGTAAATGAGTACATAGCCTCTTTGATGCCAAAGCTTTTAGTCGAGATAAAAAGACACGCTATAGGTTTTAAACTTTTTGGAGTGGATTTTTTAAGCTCTAGTAGTGGTGAGATAGTTATCTCCATGCTTTACCATAGAAGACTTGATTCTGAGTGGGAAGAGAAAGCGAAGCTTATCTCTGAGGCTCTTGATATTTACATCATAGGAAGAAGTCGTAAACAAAAAGTAATTATTGGACAGGATTATATTACTGAGACACTTACTATTAAAGGGAGTGAGTATAAATTCCACCATATAGAAAATAGTTTCACCCAGCCAAACGCAAGAGTAAACGAGCAGATGGTAACATGGGCTATAGAACAGTTCTCAGATGCGAGTGGTGATCTTCTCGAACTCTATTGTGGTGCGGGAAACTTTACTATACCTTTTGCTAAAATTTTTAACAAGGTATTAGCTACAGAGATATCTAAGTCCTCCATAAATGCAGCAAGAGCAAACATGCAACTTAATGATGTAGAAAATATTGAGTTTTTACGTATGGATGTTGAAGACTTTGTAGGTGCACTTGATGGCATTCGCGAATATAGACGCATGAAAGATGTAGATATAGAGAGTTATGAGATTAAGAGTATCTTTGTTGATCCTCCTCGAAGTGGCATGGATGAGAGATCTTGTCTTTTTGCTTCGCGTTATGAGCATATAGTCTATATCTCATGTAATCCTGAGACATTAGTGAGAGACCTCGAGATACTCTCTAAAACACACGATATAATCCAAATGGCAATCTTTGATCAGTTTCCATATACACACCATGTAGAGATGGGTGTCAAATTACTAAAAAAAGGCTTATAATGAAACAGATATTTACACTTTTTTTTCTTCTTACCCTAGTAGTACATGCAGGTGAGATACAGAGATTAGAGTCTATGGTAAGTGATATAGATAAAATAAAAAATGATTTACAGCAAGAAAAAGATAAAAATAGAGTTTTAAATAAAAAGTTAGAATTCTACTCAAATAAAATAAAAAATTTGAATAATCAAATAAGTATATTAAAAAGTAAAATTAAATCAAATAAAATGGTTAAAAAAATAGTAAAAGTAGAAAAAAAGTGTTCTTTGAATAATCAAATAAAAGAAGAAAATAATCCATTTCCTTCTTTAGTGATGAAAAAGAAGTATAAAAATGATTATGATGTTCGTTATGTTAAAGCAAGCTCTTTTCGTACAAATGGTCAAGTTAAAATATATGATAGTATCGATGGATCAGCCATAGCTGTTTGGAATGATAAAACTTCTTTTACCTCAAATCAAAGGGCTGGAAAGTGGATAAAAATTACTGGTCTTTTTGTAAATAAAATTTGGCAACCTGCAGGGCAAGAGCTTTGGGTAAAAAGCTGTGATGTTCTGAATCGTACACAGGTAAGTGAGTAATGAAAAAAGTACTTATAATAAGTGGTGGAGATGTTGGCACACATTTTATTCGACGTGTCAATGAAACATATACGAGTGAAAATATTTATTATGTAGTACAAACAAAAGCGGTGGAATTTTTAGATATAAACCCTGCACGTTTTAAGTTCTATGAGTTTGATCCTACAAGTCTTTATAAGTTGGCAAATCTTTTGAAAATGGAGTTTATCCAAGTTATTATCGCTATGGAGTCTCAGATTGAGATAGAAAACACTATTAAAAATATCCGTACTATAAAAAAACAGCTTCGGATAATAGTCCTCAACAATGCGACTCTTAAAAATGAAGATGCCAATGTTGTGCTTGTCAATACAAAGGAGTTAATTGCCTCACGTTTACTTGACTATCTCCCTAATGTTCCAGTTATTGCACAAAATGTTGGAATAGGTGAGGGTGAGATAATGGAGGTTCTTGTTCCCTTTGGAAGCTCTTTTATCTACCGCCATATTGGAGCTATTGCACAAAAAAATTGGCGTATAGTTGCTATATATAGAAATCGTAAACTGATTATGCCTTCACGAAGAAAGATGATTCAGCCTAATGACCTCTTGGTTTTAGTGGGTGATCCGACTGTACTAAAGTCGGTATATCGCTCAATTAAACGCGAACTAGGGCAGTTTCCTGAGCCTTTTGGAACAAATTTACTACTCTATATAGATATGGATATTGTCAATCATAAAACAATAAAAGAGGCTGTTCGTAGAGCAGTGTATGTACATAAAAAGTTTAAGCATAACCTCATAATAAAAGTAACAAATCCTTCAAATATAGAAGTATTGCAGTATATTAAAAGTTTTAGAGAGCTTAATGTCACAGTTGACATTGACTATAGTAGTGTGGATTTAAAAGAAAATTTTCTTAAGGATATAAAGAGATATCATATTGGTCTTGTTATCATAACAAAGGAGATGTTTAGTGACTGTTATGTCAGAAAAGCGATGTATGAAGCACATGTGCCTGTGCTTAAACTTTCTGATAAACGTTTTTCTACACTCAAAGATGCTGGAATGATACTCTCTAACAATAGAGATTTGGAAAAGATCTCAGCTACTATTTTTGATATCTCCGAGCAGATGGGTTTTCATATAGAAATCTATAACTATATGCAGGAACATCAAGATGAAAAAGAGCAGGTAATGGAACATTACTATAACCTTTCGACAATCTTTTCAAAAAATATTAAAGAGTATAAAGAACAAGAAAATCCTATCTCAAAACTCAAGAAAAAAGAGAACTTTATACAACTTTTACCATTTACGAAAAAACTTACTGCACGACGATTCTATTCGCTTTTCTCGACTGATAGTGAGAAGCTTTACTACAAGCTAGATGAATATCATCAAATTTTTATACCTGTGCAGCTCTGATTTAGTATAATCTTAGCAAAAATTTAGTATTATCTATCATATTATAAATTTGGATAGATAATGCAAGTAAACATCCCTCTCAAGCAAGTTATTGACAACTCATACAACATCACTATTGACACTATTACACCTGTACACTTTGATAGCAAAGTGGCTATTATTACTAACCCAAAGGTAGCTGGATTACATCTTGGGTATCTGCTCTCTAAACTTACAGCAAAAGAGCTTTATATTATCACCATCCCTGATGGTGAAGAGTATAAAAACAAAGAGTCAGTTGATCTAATATTAGAGTCTCTTTTTAATCATAAGTTCAACCGTAAGTCTATGCTTATTGCATTTGGTGGTGGTGTTATTGGTGATATGACAGGGTATGTGGCGAGTATTTACCAACGTGGTATTAGCTTCACACAAATTCCTACTACACTTCTCTCTCAAGTAGATGCAAGTGTTGGTGGTAAAACAGGGATGAATAATAGCTATGGAAAAAATCTTATAGGTGCTTTTCATCAGCCAAAAGCAGTGCTTATTGACCCTTACTTTTTAACTACACTCCCTGCTCGTGAGTTTGGTGCTGGTGTAGCAGAGATAGTGAAAATGGCTATAACTTTTAACAAAGAGTTCTTTGAGTTTTTAGAGAGTGCTGATCTTAAAGATCCAGAAATACTTCAAGAAGCGATAAAACAAGCAGTACAGACAAAAGCAGATGTTGTAGCACAGGATGAAAAAGAGCAGGGGATACGAGCGGCTCTTAACTATGGACATACTTTTGGGCATGTCATTGAAAATGAGACTAAGTATAAACACTATCTTCATGGTGAAGCTGTTGCTATAGGGATGGTAATGGCGAATGAAACTGCTGTCGCTATGGGCCTGATGAGTGGAGAAGAAGCTAAACGTATTAAACTATTTTTAGAAAAATATAATCTCCCAACAACTTATGCAATATCTGATACGAACTCTTTTTATGAAACATTTTTCTTAGACAAAAAGAGTTCTGATGCGACTATTACTTTTATCATTCCTGTTGGTATCGGTGGGGTAGAAATTACAGATAGCTGTGATAAAGAGCTAGTTCTTTCTGTCCTTAATAGCTTCAAGGCTCTATAGTATGCAGTCCCAACTGGTAAGATTTTTTCTGCTATTTCTTTTTACTGTTAGTGTCGTAAATGCTACACAAACTCTTACTACTCCCTCCATAGAGTTAAATACAACACTAAGTAGTGAAGAACTTGCTGAGATACAGAGAGTCAAAGAAGAACAAGCGGTAGAGCAGAAGAAAAAAGAAGCTGAGTTGGCGAGAAAAAAACAGATAGCACTTTATGAGTCACAGCTTGAGAGTTTAGAGAAAGAACTTTCTCAAGAAAATACATGGCTAAAAAGTTATGCTTCTTACCTGACATCTTTAGAAGTACGAACAAGTCTGAAGAAAATAGAAAAACGTATAAAATATCTTACAAGACATGCAAAAAGCATTAGTCAAAAAGATGAGTTAAATGCACTAACTTCTAAGGCTACTATCTTATCTTCTCAAGTGAATAAGCTCAAAGGAAAAAATGCTGCACCTTTTGCAAAGTTAATTACACCACCAAATATAGGTGATGTAGATAAAATTACAAACCCTTTTGATATTTTTACAGGTTATTCCGCAATTAAAACACTCAATGCAAATTTTGAAGACTATAAGCTTAAACGCGAAGACTTAATGAACTTGATCGTCTTACTTCGTAAAGAAAACGAAATTTATAAAGAGTTAGAGAGCTTAGATACCTCAAATAAATTTACAGAGATAGCAAAACAGAAACAAGTTCAGTTAGAACGTTTTGAAACGGCACTAGATACTATAAATGTTACCTTAGAAGTGTATCAACGGCGTTTAGAAATTGCAGAGATAAATATAAATAAGGGAATTGAAAAGCAGGTATATAGACTTATTCGTATAGGAACAGCAATTTTAGTGGTCTTTTTTATCTTCTTTTTATTTAAACTTGTTGTCAAAAAATACATCACAGATAATGAACGTTTTTATATGGCAAATAAGTTTATTACCTTTGCTAACTTTACTATTATTATCCTTATTCTCTTTTTTAACTATATTGAGAATGCCGCTTACTTAGTCACTATTCTCGGGTTTGCTTCTGCCGGTATCGCTATTGCCATGAAAGATTGGTTTATGTCTATTCTTGGATGGCTTGTCATCGTTTTTGGTGGAAGTATTCATGTTGGTGATAGAATCCGTGTAGATATGGATGGAATGAAGTATGTTGGAGATGTTATGGATATTTCACTACTTCGTATTACTATTTTAGAAGATATTACACTTACTTCTATCCGCAGTAATCGTCGTGCGGGTCGTATTATGTTTATACCAAATAACTATGTTTTTACTCGTATGATTGCTAACTACACACATAACTCACTCAAGACTGTGTGGGATGGTGTGAAGATTACTATTACCTTTGACTCTAACCATAAAAAGGCGATGCATATTGCTAAAGAGGTGACAAAAAAATTCTCTAAAGGGTATACGGACATTACTCGTAAACAGCTTAATAAACTTCGCCAGCATTATAGTCTGAAAAATACAAATGTTGAGCCAAGAATATTCTCTTTTATCGAGTCTAACGGTATGGATATAGAAGCTTGGTATCTTACAAATGCTTATGCAACTTTGACACTAAGAAGTGTAATTTCCACCGAGATAGTAGATGCCTTTAATGCTGAGGATGACATAACTATAGCATACCCAACACAAAAGCTTTATGTAGAAAAACAAGAGGCGATGAAACCACCTTTTGATGAGAAGGAGTTAGTCTAATGCAAGTAAAGAAAAAAGTCTTTTTTAAAACCTTTGGCTGTAGAACAAATATCTATGACTCACAGGTAATGATGTCAAGCATGGCAGACTACGAAGTAACAGAGAATGAAGGTGAGGCAGATGCTATAGTCATAAACTCATGTACTGTGACAAATGGGGCCGATACTCATGTGCGTTCATATATCTCTGGTGTGGAGAAGTCTCAAAGCGGGGCAAAGCTCTTTTTAACTGGATGTGGAGCACACACTAAAGGAGAATCCCTTCTTAAAGAGGGTCGTATCCATGGTGTTTTTGGTCAGAGTGAAAAAGAGAAGATAGATACACTACTTAAAAAAGAACAGCCTTTTTATGACCCGGGTGATCTTAATCATATAGATGATGTGATAGTGGATGATTTTGTTGGAAAGAGTCGTGCCTTTATTAAGATACAGGAGGGATGTAACTTCCGTTGTTCTTACTGCATCATTCCCTTTGTTCGTGGTGATGCAAGAAGTATGAGCGAAGAGAAGATACTTGAACAGATACAGCGTTTAGCACTCAATGGTTTTGGTGAGTTTATCCTAACGGGAACAAATGTTGGCTCTTATGGGCAGGACACCAAAACATCTTTAGCAAAACTTATGAAAAAAATGAGTCAGATTCGTGGTGTTCGCCGTATTCGTCTTGGAAGTGTAGAACCTATCCAAATAACAGATGAGTTCAAAGAGATACTTGGTGAACTATGGATGGAGAAGCATATGCACATAGCACTCCAGCACACTTCTCCAACAATGCTCAAACTTATGAATAGACGCAATGTGTATAAGCAAGATAGAGAACTTTTTGAGTTACTAGCAGATAAAGGCTATGCAATAGGAACAGACTTTATAACAGGGCATCCTGGTGAGAGTGAAGAGTTATGGCTAGAGGGGATGAGAAATGCTAGAGATTTACCACTTACTCACCTGCATGCTTTTACCTACTCTAAACGCGATGGTACCCCCTCCTCAACTATGAAACCAGAAGTTAATGGTAAGATAGCAAAACAGAGACTACATGAGATTCAAGATCTTATTGATATTAAAAACTATGAATTTAGAAAGGCGGTAACAGGAGAACTTGAAGTCTTAGTAGAATCACAGAATAATGGGCTTTATCATGGATTTGACCAGTATTTTAACAAAATAATTATTGACTCAAAAGAAGATTTAATTGGGAACTGGGTTACGGTAAGTGACTACAGTGTTAAAGAGGAGTGTAATTATGCTCAACTCTAAAACAAATCGAGTAGCACTTTATATCTCAGCTACGATTATCATAATGCTGATACTTTTTGCACTGCTTCGTGATAATGCGCACTCCGTTACTTTAAGGGAAGCCAATACTATGCTTCAAGAAAAGAGTGTAAAAAAAGTTATTGCAACCAAAGAGTATGTCTATCTTAAAACTGCACATGGTGTCTTTAAGATAGCCTCTTCACAAGTAAGTCCTAAAATGTTTATTAACCAGAAGGTAGAAGTTGGTGGAGACTCAAATGCTCTTATCTATATACTTTTTGCTATTCTACTTTTAGGTTTACTCTCCTTAGCACTAAGATGGTGGCAAAAAAAAGAGGGACTTACTTTTTCTACACAAGGTATCTCAAAAGAGAATAGTACAGGTTCAGTTGCTAGTGATACAAGTCTCATAGAAGCCACAAAAAGTGATGTCTGTTTTGATGATATCGGTGGGATAAGTGATGTCAAAATTGAGCTTGAAGAGATCATCGACTTTATGAAAAATCCTAAACGCTACAAAAGTTTTGGTGCTCATATGCCTCGTGGTGTTTTACTTGTAGGTCCTCCTGGTGTAGGTAAAACTATGATAGCCAAAGCTGTGGCAAATGCAGCAGAGGTTCCTTTTTACTATCAAAGTGGTGCTTCATTTGTACAGATATATGTAGGAATGGGTGCAAAGAGAGTCCATGAGCTTTTTGCTGCAGCGAAGAAAAATGCTCCAAGTATCATCTTTATAGATGAGATAGATGCCGTTGGAAAAAAACGCGGTGGTGAAAGAAATGATGAACGAGAGGGCACACTTAACCAACTTCTTACTGAAATGGATGGCTTTGAAGGCTCAAGTGGCGTTATCGTTGTGGCAGCTACAAACAAGATAGATGTTCTCGATGAAGCACTTTTGCGTGCTGGGCGTTTTGATAGACGTATCTTTGTAGAGTTACCTACTAAACGCGAAAGAGAGTCTATTTTAAGTAAGTACCTTACGAAAATTCCTCATGAGTTAGATGTTAAAATAGTGGCAAATATGACAGTCGGATTCAATGGCGCTGCACTTGCTGCTCTTGTAAACGAAGCTGCACTTCTCTCTTTGCGTCAAAAAGCTTTTCATGTTACTATAGAGCATTTTTATGATGTAAAAGATAAGGTTATGTTTGGTAAGAAAAAGCTGCAGATGTTAAATGACAAGCAAAAAGAGTTTCGCATTACTTATCAAGCTTCTAAAGTAGTAGTCGCTTCTTACTTTGACATACAGTTTGAAAAGTTAATGCTTTCCAATGAAAAACTGACACCAGCAAGTGATGAACCCTTTATCAAGCAGGAGTTAGAGGCACAGGTGATGATGCTTTTAGCGGGAACAGTTGGCTGTGACATCAAGTTCAAAGAGCATGCTAGTAGTGTGAAAGCTGACTTAGATGAGGCAAAAGAGGTAGTGGCGAAGATGTGTGAGAGTTACGGTATGGGCTCCTCTTTACTCCCTGATACAAGTGAGCAGAAGCATATCCTTGAAAAACTCTATAAAGAGTGTGACGCATTACTTATATCTCTCTCTAAAGTTACCAAGAGTGTAGAAGAGGTACTTCAAGAGAGAGAAAGTATTACAAAATCTGCTGTACAGAAGTTACTAGATGAAGTTCTTTAGTGGTTTTTCTCTTACAAATGAGCAGGCTTTTTTTAGTGACTACATAAAAGAAGACGCTTATACAGTTGTAGGTTTTAGCTATGGGGCTATAAAAGCTTTAGAAGAAGTGCTACGACTAGTAGAAGAAGGTGAACGTGTAGATACTTTGCAACTTCTATCACCAGCCTTTTTTCAGACAAAAGAGGAGAAATTTCGACGTCTGCAGCTTCTGAGTTACAAGAAGAATGCAGCTCTTTATATGAAGCAGTTTCTAAGAGGGTGTTTTGCTCCTTTTGGTATGCAAAGTGTTGAAAATATTGAGACTAAGAGTGAAGAGCTAGAAGAGTTACTCTACTATGTTTGGAATGAAAAAGATTTTACTTTATTTGAGGAGAGTGGTGTTAAAGTAGAGATTTATCTCGGTGGTGAAGATAAAATTATAGACATTCAAAAAGCAAGAGAGTTCTTTAAAAATGTAGGAACACTCACATATATAAAAAAAGCAAATCACTTTTTGCAGGTGTCTTGACACTAGGTCGTCTTTCACAGGGTAAGATTCCGAGGACAAATCCTCCCTTCTCTCACGAGCCTCTACATCTTACCCTGAGAAAGACTAGTTGCAGACCACAACAAATTAAACTAAATTAATATAGGAACTAAGGAGTACAAAAACATGAGTGAAATAAAAATAGGTGTAATAACAGCAAGCGATAGAGCAAGTAAAGGTATCTATGAAGATATCAGCGGTGTAGCCATTCAAGATACTATGAAAGACTATTTAAAGAGTGAATTTGAGATAGTGTATAGATGTATTCCTGATGAGCAGGATATTCTCGAGGCTACTATGAAAGAGTTGTGTGATGAGGCAGGATGTTGTTTAGTTGTGACAACAGGTGGAACAGGTCCAGCACTTCGTGATGTAACGCCTGAGGCTACTGAGAATGTATGTCAAAAAATGATGCCAGGTTTTGGTGAGTTGATGCGTCAGGTGAGTCTACAGTATGTACCAACAGCGATACTTTCCAGACAAACAGCAGGAATAAGAGGCAAATCTCTTATCATAAATCTACCAGGAAAACCGAAGTCTATCCGTGAGTGTTTAGATGCAGTTTTCCCTGCTGTTCCTTACTGTATAGATCTTATAGAAGGGCCATTTATAGAGACAAATGAAGATGTACTTAAGGCTTTTAGACCTAAGTCTAAATAGTTAGGACTTAAGTTTATTCCATAATATACCTAGATATTCATGAATAGCTATTTTAGAATTTTTTAAAGAGCCAATAGTTGGGGCATACAAGTAACCTTCAACATCTTTTTTTAAAAAATGGGTTGGTGCTGGTATAGGATGCATTCTAAGAGATTTAAAAAGTCTCATAGCTCGAGGCATATGTGTTGCAGATGTCACTAAGATAAAATCTTTATCTCCTATGATAGTTTTTGAGAAAAGAGCTTCTTCTTGGGTATCTTTAGGTTGAGGATTTACTATCATATCTTCTTGTTTCACCCCAAGTGCCAGTGCTAGATTCGCATGCATTTGTGCTGTAGCAATAGTAGTTTTACCTGCATACCCTGTAAAAATAAGTTTTGAATTAGGGATTTTTTTATGTATTAAAATTCCTTCTATCGTTCGTTTGATACTACATTCCGCCAGTTGTGAAGAGAGACTTTGATCTGGGTCATCAGTGTGTCCACAACCTAAAACATGAATATATTTGACTTGATGCGTATAGTCGTATTTAGGATAAGTGTTTTCTAGGTTTGAAACAAGATAGTTTGAAAACGGTAGATAAGAGAAGAGAAGTAAGAGAGCAAAACTAAAAGATAAAAATAGTTTTACATAAGTCTCTTTTTTTGTATAGACAAAGTAAATTCCAAGAGCAAGAAGAGTTAGAACCATACCTAAAGGCTCTACGAAAAAAGTTATAAACTGCTTAAGTATAAATCCTATGTCCATTCTAAAAGTGCCTTTATATTTTTAACTTTCATTTGTATTATCGTACTGATAAACAACACCAGCTTCATATGAGCATCATACTCCAAAAGGAACGATACAGGAGTATATCTATTTTGTACTTGAAAGGGTGTAGTAATATTACTACAAACTTAGTCGTATACCGACTGGGCAGTGATCGCTGCCTGTGATGTAGTCAAGTATAAAAGCATCTTCAAGGTTTTCAGCCAAATCTTCACTTATAAAAAAGTAATCAATTCTCCAGCCGACATTGTTAAGCCTTGCGTTGGAGCGGTAAGACCACCAGCTATATCTATCTGGCTCATCACCATTGACATAGCGAAAGGTGTCTATATAGCCATGCTCTAAGAGTTTATCTATCCACTCTCTCTCAATAGGTAAAAATCCAGACTTTTTAGAGTTAGCCTTTGGATTTTTAAGATCCATCTCTTTATGTGCAGTATTGACATCACCACAGATAACTATACTTTTCCCCTCTTTTCGTAACTTTTCACAGTGAGTAAGAAGATCATCGTAAAACTTCATCTTATACTCAAGACGCTCATCATTTTTTTGACCATTTGGAAAGTAGATATTAAAGAGGACAATGTCATCGTAGTGTGTCTCAACTATACGACCCTCGTGCATAGTGTCTATATGATTATCTGTAGAAGTGTAGTCACTTTTAAGCATAGAGAAGGTAGCTGTTCCGCTATAGCCCTTTTTCTCTGCTGAGTTGACATCTAACTCCGTATATTTTTTTTCAAAAAGTTCCTCTGGTATCTGCTGGGGAAGTGCTTTTATCTCTTGAAGACAGAGTATGTCCGTATCACGTTCATCTATCCATTTCAGTGCTTCTTTTGTGGCTACTGCTCGTATACCATTAACATTCCACGAGATTATTTCTATTGAGTCTGACATTAGTTATTCTCACCTAAAATATCCATTTTTGCTTTGAGTTCGGACATTTTATTGATGTTTTCTAAGGAAAGAGCTATAGCATCACTAAATCTAGAAGCATAGATCTCTTTATATTCTTTATCATATGATTGAATAATACTTGCATATGTCTGTATGAAGTTCTGTATTTCATCTACTGTTTGAAAAGTGATTTTTTTACTTTTTGCTATTAGAAGTACTAGGTCAAATGCCTTTTTCTTTTTACTATCCATATCACTCTCTTGTATATAGAGTGCTTGGGTATTCGCATTTGGTGTTACTAGCCTTTGCATCACTCCAAGAAGTCCATCTTCATTAAGTGGAAGGTTTTCTATTCTATTATTAACATAAGATTTCATTTCAGTGAGGTTCATAGTAGAGATTTTATCTAGCAGTTGTGCTTTTTCTTGATCTTCTTGAGATGTAGTCTCTTGTTTTTTCCCTAAAATTTTACTAAACATATTTATACCTACTATAATTATTTTTATCTATTATACTTAGTTCTATTTTAAGGTTTTCTTGATGAGTAGGTATATTTTGATATATAGAAGATTTTAAATAAGCTAAAGAAAAAAAAGTTATAATCGATTTGGAGAAATTTTAATATATGAAAAGTGAAAAACAACGTAATTATAACCAACTTGTAGCTGATGAATCAATAGAAGACTACTCTTTAAGATATGCACCTAAATCTTTTAGGAAATGGTCAGAATTTACTATCGCAAATACTGCTATTGGAAGTATCTCGTTTTTGGCTTTAGAAGCTATTGGTGCATCTATCGCCTTTCATTATGGTTTTAGCACAGCTTTTTGGGCTATCTTAACAGCTTCACTTATCATTTTTATAACAGCTATCCCTATTAGCTATCATGCTGCAAGATATAATATTGATATAGATTTGATTACTAGAAGTGCTGGATTTGGTTATGTTGGTTCAACTTTCACATCTCTTATCTATGCCTCTTTTAGTTTTATCTTTTTTGCCCTTGAAGCTGCCATTATGTCTCAAGCTCTTGAGATATATTTCTCTATTCCTCTAAGTATAGGGTATCTACTGAGTTCCTTTATTATTTTACCCATAGTCTTTTATGGGTTTACTCTTATTCATAAGTTGCAGATGTTCACACAGCCTATTTGGCTCATCATGATGGTAGCCCCATATATAGCGATTTTATATAAAGAGCCTCAAGCGATAGAAGTTTTCACTTCCTTTAGCGGAGATATATCAGGTGATAGTAGTTTTAACTTGTACTATTTTGGAACCGCTCTCGGCATATCTCTTTCACTTATTGCTCAGATAGGAGAGCAGGTCGATTATCTAAGATTTATGCCTCCACTGACAAAGCAAAATAGAATTAAATGGTGGGTAAGTTTGCTGAGTGCTGGTCCAGGATGGATTATCATAGGTTTTTTAAAGCAGATTGGAGGTATTTTTTTAGCCTCTATCGCACTTTTAGGAGGCTACTCTATTGCTGAAGCTAAAACACCTATTGAGATGTATCATATTGGCTATACTTATATTTTAGATAATCCTGCTTTAGCATTAACTGCAGCGACTCTTTTTGTACTAATTTCTCAGATAAAGATTAATGTCACTAATGCCTATGCTGGTAGTCTTGCTTGGTCAAATTTCTTCTCTCGTGTAACACATTCTCATCCTGGTCGTGTTGTTTGGATGCTTTTTAATATTGGCATCGCTTTAGCACTTATGGAGCTTGGAGTATTTGATGTACTAGATAAAGTTTTAGGGCTTTACTCTAATGTCGCCATCGCTTGGATAGGGACGATATTTGCTGACTTGGTTATAAACAAACCCTTAGGACTTGCACCAAAGGTAGTAGAGTTTAAAAGAGCTTATCTTTATAATGTAAATCCAGTTGGTGTAGGAAGTATGGGCATAGCTTCTGGTGTGGCGATTATTGCTTTTATGGGCTATTTAGGTGATTGGGCTCAAAGTTATTCAGCAATAATAGCTATGCTTTTAGCCATTATACTCTCTCCTCTTATAGCTTATATCACAAAGGGTAAATATTACATAGCCAGAGAGAATGAAAATATAAATTCTGGGAATGCACATCAAAACTGTAAAATTTGTAATCATGATTATGAGATAGAGGATATGGCATATTGTCCTTTTCATGATTGTCATATCTGCTCACTCTGCTGTTCCTTAGACGCACTTTGCCATGATAGTTGTAAAAAAAAGACTGAAAAAACCTTAATAGAGAAGGGTGCTCTATTTCTGAATGAAAAAGTACAAGGGATGCTTTCCTTTCAAACAAATGTAAAGATAATCAATTTTTTTCTTATTGCATTAGGTCTGTTTTTCTTAATATGGGTTACGGGATGGATGACATACTCTATTGAACTAGAGAATATTCCTGCACAGAGTCGAGATATTTTTCGTCAATCTATTGAAAATTACTCAATTATTTTAGGGCTTATTACAACTGCCATTACATTTTGGATTATTCTTATTCTTGATAGTAAACAGAGAGCTGAAGAGGAACTAGAACATAGAAATGAAACATTTGAAGCGATCTATACAAATAGTAAAGAGGCTATAGCAATACTTGATATGGACTCAAACTTCTTAGACACAAATCCTGCATATACAGAACTTACAGGAATGAGTAGAGAAGAACTTTTGTCAACTTCTTGTCTAAAGTTAACAGCTCCTAAAGATAAAGAACAGTCCAGAAGAGCAATCCAAGAAGTTGTAAGAGTTGGCTATATTAAAAACCTAGAGAAAGGGTGCCTCATAAAAGATAATAAAGTCGTTACTGTTAATATGTCTATGGCACTTTTGAGTAATCCCGAGCGAATTCTTATTAGCTTAAGAGATGTCACAGAGTATAAAAAGATACAGAAAAGACTTCAAGATGAGAAAAATCATTTAAATATGTTTTACAATAATAGTGCTATTGGTATTTTACTTGTTGACAAAAATAGAACAACGATTGAAGTAAATGATAAACTATTATCCTTGTGGGGCTACTCTAAAGAGGAAGTTATAGGTAAAAATGCAGAAATCTTTCACAAATCACATGAACACTATATAGAGTTTGGGCAAAAAGCATTTCGAGAAGCTTTATCTGACAATAAAATAGATATAGAATATCAATTTAAGAGAAAAGATGGGTCTCTTTTTTGGAGTAGATTTTTTGGTGAAATATTTGGTGATAGCAATGTGTTATGGCTTATTACAGATATTGATGAACTCAAACAGAAAGAAAAAGCCTTAAAAAAAGCAAAACTAAAAGCCGAAGAGAGTACAAAACTTAAGTCAGAATTTCTAGCTAATATGTCTCATGAAATCAGAACACCAATGAATGGAATAGTAGGTATGACCTATCTGGCACTTCAAGATAACAGTATCAATGATAAACAGAAAAAGTATTTAAGCAATATAGACAATAGTGCTCATAATCTTCTTACTATTATAAATGATATACTAGACTTTTCTAAAATAGAAGCTGGAAAACTAAGTATGGAAAAGCTTGATTTTGATATTTGCGAAGTGAAAGAAAATATTAAAAACCTTGTAGAGTTCAAAGCTCAGGAGAAAGGTTTACAATTTAATATTTCATGTACATATACAAATGACAACTCCATACTCTTTGGTGATCCAACGAGAATTTTTCAAGTACTTATAAACCTTGTAAATAATGCTATAAAATTTACACACGAAGGAAGTGTTGTTTTAAAAATAGAAACACAAGAGAATGGTATTGCAAGATTTGAAGTCAAAGATACAGGAATAGGTTTATCTCAAGAAGAACAAAATCAACTCTTTGTAGCCTTTATGCAAGCAGATGGAAGTATTACACGTAAATATGGAGGTACAGGACTTGGTCTCTCTATCTCTAAACAACTTGTAGAGCTATTAGGTGGGCATATTTGGGTAGAGAGTGAAGTAGATGTTGGAAGTAGCTTTATATTTGAGATACCGCTTCTAGCAGGTGATCCTTCTAAGGTTATAAAAGAGAGTGCATCGAGTGAGGCACAAGACATAGCAACACTACAGGGAAGTAGCATTCTTCTCGTAGAAGATAACACTCTCAATCAAGAGATAATAGTAGGACTACTAGAGCAGGCTAAGATAGATATAGAGATAGCTAACAATGGAGAAGAAGCTGTAAATATGTTTAAAGAACGTGCTCACAAATATGAACTTATACTTATGGATTTACAGATGCCAATAATGGATGGTTATGAGGCGACAAAAATCATAAGAAAAATAGACAAAAATATACCAATCATAGCACTCACAGCAAATGCCATGAGTGAAGATATTGAGCAGACAAAAGCTATTGGTATGCAAGAACATCTCAGTAAGCCGATAGAAGTAGAAAAACTCTTTGCGACTCTTTTAAAATATATCTCTAAAAAAGTCGATACCACTGCACTAAAGCTAGAAGAGAATATAACTGAAAGTTTAGCAATACCAAAATTTAAACATATAGATACTCAACGAGGCTTATCTCTGATGGCAGGAAACAGTAAACTCTACCTTAAAATACTCAATGATTTTTACCATAATTACAAAGATATACGACTTGAAGAACTGGATGATCAAGAGTTGGAGAGAGTCGCACATACTATTAAAGGCTTGAGTGCAAATATAGGAGCACTTTCTTTAAGTGAAATAGCTAAAGAGATAGAGATAAGTAAGGATAGAAGATTATTCAACAAATTATATAAAGAATTAAATGTTATAATAAGTGACTTAGATATTTTAGAAGAGGATAAAAAGAGTAGTAGCAAAAAGCTGGTATTATTAGAAAATGATAAAAGAGATGAACTTTTTAATGCTCTACGAGAGGTCGTAGCTTCGCAGAGGATGAAAAGGATCCAACTTGTTATAGCTGAGATAAAAAATTATTCTCTCTCTCAAGAGGATGAAGAGTCTTTAGAGAGTCTTGAAGAGTTGATATACCAGAGAAAATATAGAGATGCATTGGAGTTCTTAAGTGAAAAATAAAAATATATTAGCTGTAGATGATGTAGCATCAAACCTTGATATCATCGTTGATTTTTTAGAGGGTTATGATGTTATAGACACAACTGATGGTTACAATGCACTTGAAATTGCTCAAACAGAGCAACTCGATCTCATCCTTTTAGATATAGTAATGCCTCAAATAGATGGCTTTGAAGTTTGTAAAAGGCTTAAGGAAAATTCTCAAACAAAAGATATTCCTATTATATTTATCACCAGTAAGTCCGATGCAGAGAGTATTGAGAAAGCTTATGCTCTTGGTGGTGTTGATTATGTCAGTAAACCTTTTAGAAAGCAAGAGCTATTAGCAAGAGTTACCACACATATTTCCCATAAAGAGTTGTTAGATAAGCAGATAAAGAATGCTCACGAGTTAGAGAGAATGGTTAAAGAAGAAGTTTTAAAGAATAAAGTGCAACAGAGACAAATTTTTGTACAGTCTCGCCTTGCTCAAATGGGAGAGATGATAAGTATGATAGCACACCAATGGAGGCAACCACTTGGTGCGATTTCTGCTACATCTGCAAATCTGAAATTAAAACTAGAGTTAGATATCTTTCACTTTCAGAGCGATATAGAGGGTGCAGGGGCAAAAAAGTATTTTATCGATAAACTAGAAGATATAGAAAAATTTGTTCAGAGTTTAACAGAAACTATAGATGATTTTAGAAATTTTTATAAACCAAATAAAGAGTCTCAAAAAGTTACTATAGGAGTCCCTTTTGAAAAAGCTCTTGCAATCGTTCATGCCTCTTTTGAAGTAATAGGCATAAAGGTAATAAAAGAGCACAAAAGTGAAAAAATTATTGAACTTTATGAAAATGAGATGATGCAAGTAATCTTAAATATTTTAAAAAATGCACAAGATAATTTTATAGAGAAAAAGATAAAAAATCCAGAAATTCATTTACGATGTGAAGATAAGGATGAAGGATTAATCATTTATATATCTGATAATGGCGGGGGCATTCCTAGCGATGATATAGAAAATATATTTGATCCCTACTTCTCAACAAAGAGTAATAAAAATGGAAGTGGCTTAGGACTATACATGTCTAAAATGATTATTGAAGAGCATCATAATGGTACACTCTCTGTAACTAATACAGATAATGGGGCATGTTTTAAAATTGAATTGGGGGGGGTAAATCATGCTTAATGCAAAGCTAATTTTAGAGCATACACGAGAATTAAATGTTTTATATGTGGAGGATAGTGTAGTACTCTTAAAAACGACAAAAGAACTTTTAAGTAATTATTTTCACCATATAGATACAGCAGTAGATGGAGAAGAGGGCTTAGAAAAATATCTTGAATATGAAAAGAGTAAGGGCAATTATTACGACTTAGTCATTACAGATATTAACATGCCAAAGCTCAATGGTGTAGAGATGAGTAGAGAAATTATGAAACATAACCCTCTTCAAGCGATACTCATCACAACTGCACATAATGAACCAGAATATTTACTCGATGCACTGAATCTCAATGTGAATGGTTTTCTCACTAAACCGATCAATAGTGAACAGCTTATGCAGATCCTCTATAAGATTTCTCAGTCTATCAGTGACCATAACTTTTTCCTAAACCATATAGATATGATAGAAGATTTGAATTTACAACTAGAAGAAAAAAACAAAATTTTA
The DNA here is from genome assembly GCA_027082875.1 of Sulfurimonas sp. Classification (GTDB taxonomy): domain Bacteria; phylum Campylobacterota; class Campylobacteria; order Campylobacterales; family Sulfurimonadaceae; genus Sulfurimonas. The sequence goes on from JALWTK010000046.1 coordinate 33,528, forward strand.
GAAGTAAAGAACAGTGAACTTCTCGCTAAAAATAGTGAACTAGAAAAATCTTTTAGAATGCTTGATACGATGGTCGAAAAAGTACAACTCACTCATGAAACAGAGACAGAAAATAGACTTCCAATCAGTGATGAAGAGCAAATATATATGCAAGAACAGATAGAACATCTCATAGATGATGATCTGTATGAACTAGCCGAATTGCATGATGAGATAGATGTAAATATTATTCATATCTTAAGTGGGAAAGAAGAACAGGAGATTTCAAAGACTCTTATAAAATTATCTGAACTCTTTAAACGCTATGGTGCAGTGTTGCAATTTTACAGTTTTTTCAATAACCTAAGTGCTGCTATGTCAAACTTTTCAATGACTTTAGAGACAAAGCCTCTTCCCAGTGATAAGGGTATGGTCGAAAATATATTTATGCTTGTTGAAAGTTTTACCTATGTGCTGGGAAAATGGCAAGATCATCTCTCTACTAGTGATATGAGTAAAATAAATTCACTAGATGCATCACTAATAAGTGATATGAATACTATAATTAATATGTGGGAGTTTCAAGAAGAAGAGGTTTCTGAGGATGATATGGATGATATTTTTGATTTTTAAAGATATGTAGAGAGAGTTTCCCGCAAAGGCGGGAAGGATAGACTAAACGAAGTCTACTTTTGTAAGGTGATGTTTCATCCCTAGAGTTGATTGATCACAACCAAGAGCAAGACCTAACATCTGTTGCATATGAAGAACTGGAAGAGCGACCTCACGTCCTATAGCTTCAGAGGCATGGTGTGTCTGTGTGTCAAGTTTAAGGTGACAGAGTGGACAAGGGGTTACCATCCAGTCAGCATTACCATCCATCGCTCCAGCAATAGCATTACCTGTTAAAGTAGCAGCAGTTTTTGGTGCTTGAAGCTCCGCATGGAAGCCACAACACTTGTTCTTCTCATCGTAGTCTACATTTTTACCACCACAAGCGATGATCAAATCATCAAGGGAAGTAGGGTTGTATGGATTTTCTGCCTTATCATGAGACTCATTTTGAAGTTCTGAAGGGCGGATATTGTGACAACCATAAAAAGGTGCGATATTGAACTGGCTAAGAGGAGTGACAACCATCTCTTTAATCTTATCAAGACCGATATCATCAATAATAGCATATAAAAAGTGTGTAACTTTAGATGTACCTTTATATTCTAAACCAACCTCTGCAAGCTTTTCATTTACTTTCGCTTTAAGATCTGCATTATTATCTAAACGATGTTTAGTCATTGCAGTATTGAGTTGGCAAGTATTACAGATAGTTACCATAGTAAGGTCATGTTTTTCTGCATAAGCGATATTTCTAGCGTTTAAAACGAGAGATAAAAAGTCATCATAATCTTGTAAGTGAGAAGCACCACAGCACGAAGCTTCAGTAAGCTCTATAAGCTCTATACCAAGTTTTTCAGCCACTGCCATAGTAGACATCATTTGCTCAGGAGTACTCTGTTTAGCTGTACATCCTGTAAAAAGTGCGTATTTTAATTTTTCCATTCTATTCTACTCCTAAAACTTTGCAGTTGTTGATGATTTTACAAGTTTTTGAATCTCATCAAGATTTTGCGATTTTGTGATGCCCCATGGTGGAACTATTTTACCCTTAGAAAACATTTTAAGTGCTACTGGCACATGTTTAACGATACCAGCCATTTCAGAGTACAGAACTAGTCCACCCTCATCTAGCACACCATTTTTCTTAATAGACTTCTCAAAACCTACTGCATGGCGTGTTGCTACATTTGATTCTGCTTTACCTGACTGGAATAGCATGTTGTGAAGCTGACCAATCTTCTCAATAGGATTTACATCTTTTGGACAAACTTCAGCACATTCGAAACATTTTACACAGTCCCAAACACCTGAACCCATCTGGTTTACATCTGTAAGTCTTGACTCATCACCATCACGAACATCTGCTTCAAATCTATAAGCAGCAGCAAAAGCAGCAGGCCCCATAAAGTCTTCATTGATTTCTACAACTGGACAAGCATAGTGACAAGCACCACATTGAATACATAAATCAGCATCATTAAGTGCATCTGCTTCAGCAGGTGAGAGAAGATTTTCTAACTCAGGTGTTTCATCTATCTCATCGACTACATAAGGAGTCGCGGCTTCGTGTTTCTTCCAGAAATCACCCTTATCTATAATCATATCTTTAATAGCACGTTTAGTGCTCAGTGGCTCAATAGTCATTTCGTTTCCGAAATACTCTATCATAGTAGTCATAGACTCTTTGCAGGCAAGAGTTGAACGACCATTTACCTTAATGGCACAAGCTCCACAGATACCGTGACGACAAGATCTTCTGTATGAAAAACTTCCATCGTGATCCCATTTGATTCTGTTAAGGATGTCTAGGACAACCTCTTCAGAAGTAACATCCATTGAATAATCTTCATAGTATGGAAGATAATCTTCATCAGCATTGAAACGAAATACTTTGAAGTTTACTTTTTGTGTAGTTATTTTGTGTGTACTCATAAGTTCTTTCTTCCTTTTAGTAAGTTCTAGCTTTAAGTTCATGTTTGCCTAAAACAACATCCATGTAGTCAAGTCTGAGGTGACCCTCTTCATCCATATAAGCCATAGTATGCTTTAAAAACTCTTCATCATTACGAGTGTCAAAGTCCTCTCTAAAGTGAGCACCACGACTCTCATTTCTAGCTATAGCAGACTCAACAATAAACATAGAATAGTCAAGCATATGTCCGAACTCTATTGCTTCTTGAAGTTCTGTATTAAAGACTTTTGACTTGTCTTTAATGCGGATATTTTTATAGCGTTTGCGAAGTTCTTGTACTTTAGCAACAACGATTTCTAAAGTCTCTTTTGTTCTAAATGCACCAGCATTTGCTGTCATACTCTGTTGTAGCTCTTCTCTAAGCTCTGTGATACTTTCATTACCATTGTTAGAAAGAATCCACTCAACTTCAGCAACTGCTGTTGCTGCATCTTCTTGTATTGCGGGGCGAAGTTCTATAGTGTCTATTTCCTCAACCATCGTTTTACCAACAAAACGACCAAAAAGAAGTGCTTCAAGAACAGAGTTCGCACCTAAACGGTTTGCACCGTGAACTGATACACATGAACACTCACCAGCTGCATAAAAACCTTCGATAAACTCATCATTGTTCTTACGAACATTACCAGCAATATTTACTGGAATACCACCCATAGAGTAGTGTGCAGTAGCGGAAATAAGGATAGGTTCTTTGATCATATCAAGACCTAAGAAAGTGATAGCAAGTTCACGAAGTTCTGGAAGTCTCTCCATGATGAGATCTTTTCCTAGGTGTGTCACATCAATGTAAACAGCATCTTTTCTTGGACCTACACCACGACCCTCTCGGATTTCATTGATAATAGCACGAGATACTACATCGCGAGATGCAAGTTCCATCGCATTTGGAGCATATTTTTCCATGAATCTTTCACCCTTCGAGTTGAAAAGACGTCCACCCTCACCACGAGCAGCTTCAGAGATAAGTACACCATTTCCTGAAAGACCTGATGGGTGAAACTGTACAAACTCCATATCTTCAAGAGGAAGACCGTGACGAGCAACAATAGAGAGACCATCCCCTGTATTTGCATGAGCATTTGAATTGATTTTAAATGAACGAGCATAGCCACCCGTTGCAAACATTACAGATTTTGCATTGAAGATTGCCATCTGCATATCACGGATATTAAAAGCGATAACACCAGAAACTTTTCCATCTTTGTATATAATGTCAGCAGCATACCACTCATCCCAAAACTTCACACCACAGCGATCAGCTTGCTCATAAATAGTTTGAAGAAGTGTAAGACCAGTTCTATCTTTTGCATAACATGCACGAGGAGAAGATTGTCCACCAAAAGGACGTTGTGCGATTTTACCGTCTGGAGTTCTACTAAACGCAGCACCCATTCTTTCAGCCCAGCGAATAGTCTCTGGAGCTTTTTGGCACATAAACTCTACAGCATCTTGATCTGCAAGATAGTCAGAACCTTTTACTGTATCAAACTCGTGAAGCTCAACACTATCTTCATCACTAAACGCTGCATTAATCCCACCTTGTGCCGCACCAGAATGACTTCTTAGTGGGTGTAGTTTCGTAATAACAGCAACTTTTTTACCTGCATTTTGTAACTCTCTTGCTGCTGCACAACCTGCAAGGCCGGCACCAACAACGATAGCATCGTAAGTATAAATAGGAATACTCATTAAATTTCCTTATAATAGAACTAATATAATATTTCTGATTATATCGTGAAAAGACTTATGGAAGGTTAAATGTAGAGTTAAAAAGTGTGAAGTGTTAAGATGTTACAATTATGGACATAAAGAGTTTTCCTCTTTATATCTCTTTTTCTGCAAGATCTCGTGTTTGAAGAATATGATTTATCCCCGTAGTCTTTGCATAGTGAAGTATCTCTTTTGCTTGGCGCATAGCTTCTTCAAGGTTAGAGTTATTTGGCTTGATAACAAAACCACCACTTACTGTGATAACTACAGGGCCCTTATTTGGTTCGTTAAACTTTAACTCTTCTATACTTTGACGAATAAGCTCAGTATCTTTAAATGCCTGCTCCTTACTTGCACGAGAAAGTATAAGAGTAAACTGATTGTAGTCAGTTCTTGCAATGACATCTACTGCTTGTTCATGAAGTGATATAGTATAAGCGAGTTTTTTAAGTATAGCCTGTGTCATCTCTTGTGAGAATGCACGTTTACTCTTTGAAAAGTTGTCTATTTCTAATATGGTGACAGCTGTGAAGTTACTATCTTTGAGATTTTTCTTATTTGAATAAGAGTTCACCATTCCCTTATGGTTATTTATACCTGTGACCGGATCTATCATTGTCGGGTTATCATTTGTAACATTTTTTCTATTCATGCGCATTGCTATTGCATCCGCTTCAACCGTGTAGATAGTATGATCTTTTTTTGCTTTGTCGATTTGGTAAAGGTACTCAATGTCTTTGTAAATAGAGAAGAGTCTTTTTCTGTAAAGAAGTGTTGCAAAAAGAACAATAATAAAAATCGCAATAGTAACTATCTTTATGATATGAAACTTTTCTTGGTTGTACTCAATATTACGGATTAAAATATCATTGATCTTCTTTATAATGGTAGCAAAAGCTTTATTAAGGTTTTTTTGTGCTTCTTCTTTGACTTTTGCATTAGCATTGTCTACATAAAACTCATGTGCTGCTTTGTTAAAAGCAGTAGTAAGTTGGGAGAGACTGTTTAAGTCACTTAGATACTCTTCTTCGTGAGAAAAAAGATATTTTCCTGAGTAGTCATATCTATTAAGACTTTTCAGTTTATCTATCTCTTGATGAAGTTGTGTACTTTTGCCATTAAACTGGATAAGTGCTAATTCTATATCATTCTTATCTAAAGTAGTAAGAGATTTTATAATCTCTTTTTGCTGATTAAGGTTATTGACTTTTTCAAAAGAGAGCTGTTGCTCTAATGTAAGCATCATGGAGATAAATGCTATGAGTAAAACAAAAAAGAGATATGTATTTAAATTCATAAATATTTTTTTAATAGAGTGTTTCATGTTTATTTTTCCTAATAATGTTATAATAACTTGTTATTCTATATCGACAGTAATTAATATATGCTTAAAGAAGTTTTATTTGAATTTAGAAAATTATTTTATATCGCATTTTAACAATAAACATATCGGTGATGATGGTGCTCTCATCGGTGAATATGTCTACTCTAAAGATGCTTTTTTTGAAAATATACACTATAAAAAAGAGTGGTTGAGCTACTACCAAATAGCTAAACGTGCTATGCTTGTGAATATCTCTGATGCCATAGCTATGAATGCAATACCGAAGTATGCACTCCTAAGTGTTGCCATGCCAAAGAGTATGAGTAAAAAAGATATGAGTGAGCTTGCAGAAGGTTTTAAAGAGATAGCAAAGCAGTACAGTATTGAAATTATTGGTGGGGATACTATTAGTAATACAAAGTTAGATATAACTATTACGATCATCTCAAAAACTTCACGACCGCTTCTGCGTTCAATGATACGTAGTGGGTATGTGTTAGGTTTTACAGGTGAACTAGGAAGATCAGCTCATGCTCTAAAAAAGCTTTTTAATCTAGGTAAAATCCATAAAAATTCGAAGTTTATAGATATACAACTTAGACAAGATTTTGTACAAAAGAGTGAACGGGTATTAAAGGCTGGCATGGATATTTCAGATGGTCTTTTTAGTGATCTAGAAAAACTCACTTCACTCAACAAGATAGGACTAAAGTTTTTTAAGCCAATATCAAAAAGTATAGCTTGTAGCGGAGAAGAGTATGAGATGCTAGTGGCATTTGATAAACGCGATATGAAAGCGGTGAAACGCAAGGCTGCACAGAGTCGAACAAAGATAACATTTTTTGCTCAAGCTGCAAGAAACAGATACACAAACAGATGTAAAGCACATCATTTTTAAGGAAAATTATGGACAGATTTTATTCTCTTGCTCATGCAAGTATAGACTTTCACTTTAAACAGACACCACGCGACTTCGTTGTTGAAGAGATACCTCTTTATGAGTTCTCAGGAGAAGGTGAACACCTTATACTCTTAGTAAGAAAAAAGAACCTCACGACAAATGAGATGATAGGGCAGATAGCAAGATATCTTAACATCAAAAACAGAGACATAGGCTATGCCGGTCTTAAAGATAAGCATGCCATGACAAAACAGTATATTTCTATTCATAAACAGCATGAAAAAGCATTAGAGAACTTCAACTTTGAAGGGATCAAAATTATCTCAAAAACTTACCATAATAATAAGATAAGAATAGGGCACCTTAAAGGGAATCGCTTTTACATAAAAGTGAAAAAGGTTAACCCTACGGATGCTGCTAAAATAGACGAGGCTCTTAAAAGTATTGGGCAAAATGGTATGCCAAACTACTTCGGTTACCAGCGTTTTGGTAATGATGGAGATAATCACATCATCGGAGAGAAGATAGCTAAGGGTGAGAAAAAAGAGCGAAACCCAAGAGTAAAAAAACTCCTTATAAATGCTTATCAGTCACATCTTTTTAACCTCTGGCTCTCTCGTAGACTGGAGATAAACTCTCTTGTGAGTAGTTTTGAGCCTAAAGAACTTGAGGGTCTGCTCAACATGCCAAATGATGCAGTCAAAAAGATGAAAGAACAAAAACATGTTTTTAAACTTATGAGTGGTGATCTTATGGAACACTATCCAAAAGGAAAACTTTTTGAGTATGAAGAGACTGAGCATGATATAGAGCGTTTTAACTCTCATGATATTACTGTTACTGGGCTTCTCTGTGGGAAAAAAGTTCGAGTTGCAGAAGGTCTAGCTGGAGAGATAGAAAAAGGCTTTGATGATGAGATAAATGCTGATGGTGCTCGCCGTTTTGCATGGGTATACCCAACAGATATAGAGGGGCGTTTCAACCAAGTAGAAGCACAGTATGAAATGAACTTCACTCTTCCAAAGGGCTCATATGCTACAGTTCTCATAGAAGAGATAGCAAAGCGAAAAATAAACGATAAATAAAATCAAAAAAGGAAAAATAACTACATGAATAAAAGACATATCACATCACTTATCTCTCAAAACTTTGGAAAGTTTGCAAGTAAAGAGTTTCCATCGTGGTTCCAAAAAATAGTCAACCAATCTTATGTAACTCTTATGGGCTTAAATATGAGTGACTTTCATGCCCCAAGTACATATAAAAGCCTCAATGCTCTTTTTACAAGACACCTAAGAGAGGAGCGTAAGTTCTCTCTTGATGCAGAAGATTTTATCTCTCCTTGTGACTCTCTTATCTCAGAGACTGGAACTATCACAGATGACTATGCTCTTCAGATTAAGGGTATGCGTTATAAGTGTGCTGACTTTATAGGGAGTGAGTTTAGTGATGAGGAGAAGGCTATCGTTGCTGATGGAACATTTATCAACTGCTACCTTTCTCCTAAGGATTACCACCGTTACCATATCCCTACAAATCTCAAAGTCCTTAAAGCCGTTCATGTTCCAGGGAAATTTTACCCAGTCAATATGCCCTCACTTAAAAAACGTCTTAACCTTTTTATAGAGAATGAGCGTGTAGTTATCCTCTGTGAAGCGACAAATGGAAAAAGATTTTATATGATCTTAGTGAGTGCTTTAAATGTTGGTGTAATGCAGGTGAGTTTTGAACCACTTATACAGACAAATGCCATTGCTACAACGCCACAAACATATAAGTTTGAAAATATGCACTTAAATAAAGGTGATGACTTTGGATGTTTTGAAATGGGCTCTACTATCATTATCCTCACAGAAAAAGATATGCTTGATATGAAAGTTCATGCTGGTGATGATGTGAAGTTTGCACAGACCATAGCAAAGATAAAGTAAGCTCTAAATGACAAGTGTGCAAAGAGATGACTTTATCGAGAAAACATTCTCTGATAGAGCATTTTTTGAAGCAAATATACTAGAGATAGTCACCAATGATGACCGTATAGAAGTAGCAAATATTTTAGCACAAAGAATGATTCGTCTTCTTTTAAAAGAAGAATTGAACTTTCTTTATATGAAAGATATGAAGAGCTTTAAGTTCTCACTCATTATGAACCTTATGTTTAGAGAAATAGCAAATGAGTGGGTCTCTTTTGCTGAAGATAAGCTAGCAGTTAGTCGTGATGAGGCTATCGAAGTTATTCACGAAAAAAGAAGAGCAGTTTTTGTACTAGGACTTGTAAAAGAGTACTATAGACACTATAAAATTTACTTCATTCAAGAGATAGCAGATAGTTTTATTGAGCTTATAAAAACTATGCCAAGTTCAACAAATAGTACACCTCTTATAGATGAAATTCTTAGTAGTGAGTTTGTAAAGAGTGAAAATATTGCTATTGTTTATAGTTATAGCCAACTATGGGGTAAGGTGAGAAATGCCCACAATAGTAAAAGTAAAGAACTCACAAAATTACAAGTTAAGCTGAGTGAGGTAAAAGATATAAGTGAAAAGAGAAAGTTGGAGTATGCTCAAGAGCTCTTAGAAGAGAGACCTTTAGCATTTTTTGATGATGCACTCCTACGTTTACGAAATGCGATGGTGCAGTACATGATGGGTATAGAGAGTTATATCCCTACACATTAAAACGGAAATGCATAACATCTCCATCTTGAACTATATACTCTTTCCCCTCTAGACGCATTTTTCCTGCATCTTTTGCTCCTGTTTCACCACCACAAGCTATAAAGTCATCATAAGCGATAACTTCAGCACGGATAAAACCTTTTTCAAAGTCGTTGTGAATAGCCGCTGCGGCACGAGGAGCAGTTGAATTTTGGTGGATAGTCCAAGAACGAACCTCTTTGACACCAGCAGTAAAGTAGCTCATTAAACCAAGTTTCTCAAAACCTTTGTGGATAATTTGTTCAAGGCCTGATTCTTCTACACCCATATCTGTTAAGAACTCTTGAGCCTCTTCTTCATCAAGACCAATGAGTTCTTCTTCTACTTTTGCACAGAGTTTTATAAGCTCACAGTTGTTAGCTTCAGCATGTGCTTTTAGTGCTTTGACATAGTCATTATCTTCAAGGAGGCCATCTTCGTCAGTATTTGCACCATACATGATCTCTTTGTCTGTTAAGAAACGCACTTCATTTACAAGCTGTGAATACTCTTCAGTATCTGTTTTGTCGAAGTTACGAGCGAGGTTACCATCACCTAAAAACTCTAAAAGCTCTTCTGCAAACTCTAAAACAGCCTTAGCAGATTTATCAGCCTTGGCTTGTTTTTTAAGTCTGTCCATACGGTTTGAAAGTACTTCGATGTCAGCTAAAATAAGCTCACCTTCGATAATCTCAACATCACGAAGTGGATCAATACTCCCTTCATTATGTACAATATTATCATCATCAAAACATCTTACTATTTGTAAGATAACTTCTGTCTCACGGATATTTGAGAGGAACTTGTTCCCAAGACCTTCCCCCGAAGATGCTCCCTTTACAAGACCAGCGATATCAACAAAGTCTAAAGTAGAGTATTGTACTCGCTCAGGATTTACTATCTTAGAAAGTTCTACTAAACGTTTATCAGGAACAGGCACAACAGCCTTATTCGGCTCAATAGTACAAAAGGGATAGTTTGCTGCTTCTGCATTTTGTGCCTTTGTTAAAGCATTAAAAGTTGTTGATTTACCTACGTTTGGAAGTCCTACAAGACCGATTGCTACACCCATAATTTCTCCGATATATTGTTATATTTTTGCCATTATACTCAAAAAAGCTTATAATTTAATAGTGCACCGCTATCCAGACTGTTTTTTCCTCTTCACTCGTCCACGAGACGCGATGGCGTTTATGTGCTTGGATATTGAGATACTCACCAACTTTAAGTGGTATATCTTCTTCATTTTCAAAAGAGATTATGGCAGCACCTTGAAGAAGGATAACCCATTCATTATCTTCTTGGTCATACCATTGACCCTCTGGTGTAGTGTGTGCTTCTGAGACTATTCTTTGGATTTTTATTCCATCTTTTGTGAGTAGATTTTCAAAAAGTTCTTCATCTAAGTGCTGGGGGATATTGTCAAATATATTATCTGTTTTCATACTGTAAGAGTATCTTAGATATACTTTTGTATTCGTTATAAGGAAGAAAAAAATGGCAGAAATATTAGAGTTAAGTGATAAAAACTACAGTGCATTTATGGAAAAAACCGAGTCTCTTGTCTTTATAGACTTTTACAGTGAGACCTGCGGACCTTGTCAAACACTACTTACTTATCTTCCGCGTTTAGCTGAGCACTACACAGATGAGTCTGTAGTCATAGCCAAAGTAAACGCAGCATCAAGTCCAAAACTCTCTGCAAAGTTTATGGTGCAGAGTGTCCCTCTAAGTTTAGTTATAGGCAAAGATAAGATGGTCAAAAAAGCGGAAGTGGGACTACTCGGTATCGATGGATACTTTAAGATGATAGATAAGGAACTAGGTAAGTCACAAGGGTTTTTCTCCAGACTTTTTGGGTAGTAAGTATTTTAGTGTTGCATTTTATTCAAAATCTCTAAGGTCTTCGTAACATCATAGATAGCACTATGATACTGCTCATCATCAAAATCTATGTTGTAGTGAAGACAGGTTTCTATGAGTTTAGGGTTTTTGAGATTGCCTTTTGCATTGGTGGCTTGGACGATTTTTTTGTTCTCTTTCATTGTGCAGAAGTGATGCTCAAAAGCGAGAATATCTCCGATGTGTCTTAACTCAAAAGAGATATTGTGTGCTACAAGTGTGTTTGCATCCTTACAAAACTCTATAAAGTCAGTATCATTTTCAAAGTACTCTTCGTAGTCAACATCTTTTCTCAGTCTAGTTAATCGTTCCTCTGATAGTTTATGCACCGCTAAGGCATAAGGGTTTTCTTCGTACTCTGAGAAGTAGTAACGGTGAAAAGTATCTTGTATTTTGTAAACACCATTTATGAGTGCAACACGAAACGCAGCAACCTCTATGACATCATGAACATTTGTAGAGTTGGTTTCAAAGTCTAGTATTATCATTTTGTTTCCTCTTGGATCACAAACCAGTTTTTATTAGTAGTTTGTTTTTTTGTTTCTTTTTTATTCGCAACCTTGATTATGTTTTGTATGAGGCTAATATTTTTCATTATCTTTCTCATAGGTTCACTTTGAGATAAATTCAGATCTGTTTTTGTCTTGTGCTCTTTTGTATCAGTAATTGGCTCAATTTTAATCCATTTATCATTGGCATGCAAATTTACTATTGTAAGGATTATTAAAACAGAGATGATTTTCATAGTGAGATTATAGCATTTATCATGGTGTTATTGATTTGAGTTTTGATATAATCCGATGAAAGCAAGGAATAAGAATATGAATAGACAAAATAAGATTCAAAAACTGTATGATAAACGTCTCAAACGGGCTCGTGCAAAGTTGAAAACTTCTTCTAAAGAACGTTATATCTCAAAGGCAGATAGAGCAAAAGAAGATGAAGAAAAAGGGGAATAGTATCAAAATAATTGAAACTATAGCAGATAAGCATCGACTCAACTTGATTCGTTGTGTCGCTGGAGAAGAAGCACTCAAAGAGTTAGATGAAGCACTAGTTATAGCTTTACAAAAAAGCTCGAAATCACTTCAAACTATAACTGAGTTTTTTACCCTGCTTGACTCTCCTAAACAAGATACAACTGGTACATATCCTCCTTATACGACTGAAAATAGAAAAGTGAATATTGTTCAAAATACTCAGGAGTTAGAAAGAGCGGTAAAGTCAATCAGAAAATCAAAATTAATTGGCTTTGATAGTGAGCAAAGACCAACATTTACAAAAGGTGAAACACCACATGGTGTTGCTGTTATTCAACTAGCAAACCTTACAGAATGTTATGTTATTCAAGTGAAAAAGGTTAGAAATTTAAGCTCACTTTTTGAGTTAATTGAAGATGATAATATTGTTAAAGTTGGAGTAAATCTTACTGGTGATAGACAAGCTTTATATACTGAGTTTGGGGTTAAAATGAGGGCTACTATTGACATCGATGGAGTACTTTCTAAGCTTACATCGAGAGATAGTATTGGAGCAAAAAAAGCAGCGACAATCTTTCTCAAAAGAAATTTACAAAAATCAAAAAAGATATCTACATCAAACTGGGAAGCCAAAGTTCTTTCCCAAAAACAAGTTAAATATGCTGCCGAAGATGCTTGTGTGGCATATGATGTTACAATACACTTATTAAATACTTATCCCTTTATAAAAGAAGCAATGCCTTCATGGTTTGCAAGTAAAAATATACTATAAAAATTAAGATAATATCGAAGAAAATACAAGGAAAAAATACAATGGAACTACTAAAAGAGACACCTAAAAATATAGAGGAACTGGTAAAACAGGCTACTTTACTATCTGACTACAAAGCACGACTTACTGCACTCAATGAACTGAGTAAATATGACTGCACCGAGTCACGAGATGTGATTCTTCGCTTAGCTTTACATGATAAAGTATTTAAAGTGAAAGAGGTGGCGTTTAAAGCTGCTAAAGCTTTGGGTATAAAGAAAAATGGAAAAGATCTCAAGCTTGGAAAGAAGAATATTGGCTATAAATTAGAAGACTTTACAAAGGCATTTTTGAAAATAAGAGAAGGAAAAGAGATAAATAAATTTAATGTTGTCATCTTTAAAAAAGCATTTGCTAAAAGTAATCCTGAGATGTATGATGTAATGCAGTTTGAGAAGGGTGCTAAGTTTGACTCATGGGTGAAGACAACTTATAGCTGTTTACCGAAAAAATAGATAGTTACATTGTCTCTTCAAAATACAACACTTGATATACTCAAAACTGGGAATAATGTCTTTATAACAGGTTCTGCTGGAACTGGAAAAACATATCTTCTTCATCAGTATATGTTCTATCTCAAAGCAAGAAAAGTCATGCCAACTGTGGTCGCTCCTACTGGTATAGCAGCTTCACATCTGCAAGGGCAAACTATTCACTCCTTTTTTAGTTTGGGAATTCGCTCTGAGATTGATGAGGATTATATCGACTCGCTTGTAGAGAAGAAGTATCTTCAAACTCGTTTTTCAAAACTTAAGGTACTTATAGTCGATGAGATTTCTATGGTTTCACCTGAGATGTTCTCGGCTATGGATAGAATACTTCGTGCATTTAAGAAGAACAATACTCCTTTTGGTGGCGTTCAAACTATACTCTCTGGGGATTTTTTTCAACTCCCTCCAATCTCGAAGATGCCAACAGAGAAACGCTTTGCATGGCAGTCTCCTTCGTGGAAAGAGTTAGGGCTAAAAACTTGTTACTTACAAGAGAAGTTTCGGCAAGATGATAATGTACTTATCTCTATCTTGGATGAGATTAGAAGTGGGAGTGTTTCTAGTCACTCTATTGATCTCTTAAATGCGAGATATCACAAAGAGCTTGACAATGGATTTACTCCAACGAAACTCTATACTCATAATATGGATGTAGATAGAATAAACAGTGAAGAGTTGGCAAAGATTGCTAATCCATCCTTCGCGTTTACATATAAGTCCGAGGGTTCGGCTAAAAATATTGAGAAGATATTTAAATCCTCTTTGGTTTTAGAAGAGATTAATCTCAAAAAAGATGCTGTTGTGATGTTTATAAAAAACAACAGTGAGTTGGGTTATGTCAATGGAACTACAGGAGTAGTAGTCAGTTTTGATGAAGAAAATGGCTTACCTCTCGTAAAAACATCTGATGGAAGTCTCATAAGAGTAGCATTAGAAGACTGGAGTATGGAGAACGATAGTGGCAATGTTGTCGCGAAAGTCTCACAAATTCCACTGAAGTTAGCATGGGCTATTACTATACATAAGTCTCAGGGAATGACACTCGACTCAGCAGAGATAGACCTCTCTAAAACCTTTGAAGTAGGGCAGGGTTATGTAGCACTCTCTCGTATAAAAAATATCGAGGGTCTGCGTTTGATGGGGCTCAATGATAAAGCACTCACAGTAGACCCTCTCATTCTCCACATAGATGATAGGATAAAAGGAGCATCAGCTAAAGCAAGTGAAGAGATAGCTGCACTCGCTCCTGAGCATCTTCAAGAGCTTTTTGACTCCTACATTTTGAGTATAGATGGTCTACTTGACACTACTAAAATAGAGGCAGAAGAGAAAGCTCTTCGTTCAGAGAAAAAGATAGTAAAAAATAGTGCTACACCTACTCATATCCAAACGCAGGAGTTACTTGAGTCTTGTAGTTCTATAGATGAGTTGGCTACGAAGAGAGCTATGAGTAAGGGAACTATTATCAAGCATCTCAGTGTTTTAAAAGAGCAAAATCCTGAGATTGACTTGGAAAAGTTCTTACCCGATGCAAAAACTTGTGAGCTTGTGAAAAGTGCTGTAGAGGAAGTGAAAAAAAGAGATAATAAAGATGACTTTAGTGAAGATGGAAACATAAGACTCAAACCTATCTTTGAGCTCCTAGACTCTAGTATTCCTTATGATGATATCAAAATGGTACTACTTTAGTCTTTTATTTTTCTATTAAAAGATCGTCTTGTGGCCGTGCAAGATAAAATCCTTGGATAGTTGTAATACCTAAAGATTTTACGATCTCATAGACCTCTTTGGAGTGCACAAACTCTGCAACTGTATCAATACCCAGCTCTTGAGTAAGTACAATGATAGACTGAACTATGATTTTAGATTTTTTAGATGTGTCTATATTTTTAATAAGTGAACCATCAATCTTGACTATATCTATTGGGATAATTTGAAAAACATTATAGTTTGCAAATCCAGCACCAAAATCATCAATGGCAATTTTTACACCATAAGATCTGATTTTTTTAATATTCTCTGCAAAGATTTCATTTGCCTCAAGCACCTCATACTCTAAAAGTTCCACAATTAACCAAGGTGCAAAGTCAGCATTCTGTTCCAACTTGGCAATAATAATTTTAAAGATATCTGTATTTATTATGTCAGAAAAGTTTAGGTTTACACTAATAGCGACTCTGTTTTGACGAATTTTAGAAAAAACAGTGTGTAAAATCTCTTTGGTCATTTGGTTATAGATATTTGTATGTAAAACTGTAGTGATAAATCTGTTTGGGTAAACTGTAGTATTTTCACTATCTTTGAGTCGCACTAAAGCTTCATACTTAGTTATTTTTCCTGTTTTTGCACTAAAGAGTGCTTGATATTGACAGAAAAGTCTGCTGTTTTCAATGGCATCTTTTATCTCATTAATACCTAAGTTTTGTGTAGTTGGGTCAATGACATAATCTTCATCTATTTGAGTTATAACTTTATTTCGTCCATCTCTTTTTGCGATGTAGAGCATCTTGTCGGCATTTTTGATGGCATCGCTAATACTTTTAAAATGATTTGGCTTGCATGTAATTCCCATAGAAACTGTTATCTGAAGCATACTCTCTTTGTAGTCAAAACTATGCTGTTGTATTGTATGACGTATGTTTTCAGCAATAGAGTTCGCCTGATCAAGTCCTTTTTTCTCTTTATGTATGAAAAGTAAAAACTCTTCTCCCCCATAGCGTATAAACATGTCATCGCTAGTTATTTCATTCTGAATAAGTGAGGCGATATCTCTAAGAACATAATCCCCAATATTGTGTCCATAGAGGTCATTAACATTTTTAAAGTGGTCAATATCAAGCATGATAATTTGATATTTTTCTATATTTATATGCTCTAAAATTTCTTTGAGATAGTTTCTATTGTATGTCTTAGTAAGAGGATCTGTTATGGACTCTTTTTTTGTTTTGAGATTTAAAATAGTTTGGTAAAGTAAAATGAGAAGCATTATAAATACAGCGATAAAGATATAGTAAAAGATATTATTTAGAGGTGTTAGTACTTCTGAAATATTTTTTGGTATCTTTGTTGAAAAATCTATGGCAATAATTGCCTCAGTTTTTCCATCTATAACTATTGGTTTGAGGTAAGTCATCCAGAGTGTTGCAAACTTCTTATGTCTGAAAATATCAGTTTTCTGGTTTTTATAAACACTATTCCACTGCTTTTTTTCAACATTTAACTTCTCTGAAAACTCTCCTTTATCCTCTTTACTCCCATCTAAAAGGTATCGATAGGAACCATCCTTGTCTTTATAAAGTACAAAAATGTATTGAAAAGATTGATTTATCATTGGTGACAAAGTTTGTTCTAAAAAGTGGCGGAGTTTTATATCTTTTTCTAGTATTTTATAGAGATGATTAGGTACATAATGAACTATTTCACCTTGAATGTTATTAGACATCTCTTGTGCTTGAGAAATAAACAGATTATTAATATTATCTGTAAGTATACCCTGCGTTTTATCTAGTGACACATAGAGATAAATGATAGAAGTAATAATAAAAACAAAGATAAGTACATAGATTTTAAAAAGAGTTTTCATTAGTCATTCTCTATATATTTTTGCATATGTGAAGGTATGGATATATGGTTTTTCATAAGATTGTTTTTTAGTAAAACAATATTTGGACGACCTTTCTTCCAATAAAATCCACCGATAGCACTCTGTTTATAAGACTTGAGAAGTTTATAGTTTGTGACAAATATGGGAGTTTGTTTTTTAATGTCCCTATCTTTACTAAGAAGTAATATATCAGCTTTATTGATATCTGATGTCTTTGTAAATAAGGAAACATTGTCAATGAGTCTACTGTTTTTTGGAGTATCACTCCAGACATAAAGAGTCTCTTTTTGTGGAAAAAGAGATGAGAAAATAGTCTGATATATCTTCTGTTCATACTCTGCACTTGAAGCAGATAGTAGTAATGGGAGCAGAAGTAAACTAATAACTATTTTTTTAAGCATATTAGAATGTGTACTCCATATTGAGCCAGATCTTTCTATCTGAAATCTGTATTTGTTTAGGATGGAGGCGACCTTTGTATGCTTGTTCCATGGACTTGTTGAGTATGTTCTCAGCTCTTAAACCAAAAGAGAGATCCTGCGAATAGTGATACTTTAGTGCAGAAATAAGTTCATAACTTGGAAGTATATTTAAATTTCCAGAACGACTTGTGTACTTGTAGCCATTTTTATAAATCAAAGTATTATAAAAATCAAAGTCTTTATAGCTGTTAAAAGCACTTAATAGAGCCTCAAAATTTGGTGAGTAGTTTATATCATCACTATTTTTACCGTAAGCAAGATTAAGAACAATTTTATTGTCAAGGTCAAATTTATATGTAGAATCAAGTTGAATATAGTCTTGCACTTGATCGTTTGAGGAGTTTATCCATCCATTTGCGGAGAGGTAAGCATACTCTACTAGACCCATACTTTTCATATAAACATATGTGAGAGTACTCTCTAGTTTATCACTTGTATAATTAAGTGATGCAGTGGCTATATCTGTTTTTATAGTATCTAAATTAGGATTTGCCTTATATGGAGTGTTTCCAGGATTATAGATTTGATAAAAGGAGAGAGGGACATAACCTTTTTCGTAAAATAATTTTGCTTTAAATGAGTCAACTTTTTTTATAAAACCAATCTTTGCTAAGAGCTCATTTTGATCTTTAACCTCTTTGTCGTAACGAAAAAAATCTCCTTTTATAGAGGTGACAACTCTAAAACTACTATCAATGTCATAATTATCCTCAGCATAGAGGGAGTACATATTTAAAGAGTTTGCAATATTACTGGTATAAGTAGTTGGTGTTAGAGAGTCTATATAGTCTCCATTTGAGCTAAAACCTTTATATTTATAAAATCCATCAAGAAGAAGGGAGTTGTTAGATGTTGTAAACTTTTTTTCTATGATAGCGGAGAAAATATTATCTTCAAAGGTAATATCGTAATCTTGTATAGTTTTTGAACTTGGAGTAGCAATAGTAAGACCATTTTGGTCAATATAGTGTCTCTCATAAGTGAGGTTGTCATAAGAGAGTTGCACTTTAATATCTTGAGAAAAAGTTTGTGAAAGGTGTATATAACTATGTCTTGCCTTTAAATCTCCATTTTCTGGAGTGTTGTATTTTCCTTTTCCTAAAAAGTTGTCGTTTCGCTTTTGATAACTTGCTATATCAGCATAAAAATTGTTATAGTTTAGGGTTGCAAAGAGATTATATCCCTGTTTATTACTATCTATATTGTACTCTTTACCATTGTACGAAGTCTTGTACTGTTCTCTTTTTATAGAGTCACTATTGGCATAGGCAAAATAAGAAATACCATTTTCAAGAATATCTGCTGTATACATATTTGCATCATAACTACCAAGGTTATCTGCTAATAAACGCACCTTTGATCCACTATCTCTATTTGCATTTTTTGTATAGAGCTTTATAATAAGTGCTGCATTTTCATTTCCAAACTCCATAGACGAAGTTGCCTTATATATTTCGATATGGTCAATATACTCAGTTGGCATCTCTCCCCAGATTTGAAAAGCACTACCAAAAGAGCTAGAACTTACATCGTGATCATTAATATAGAGTCGTGTATAAGAGAGTGGAAAGTTTTTATTTGAGGGGATAGCTATACTGAGAATATTACTCGAACTACGTGCAGCATAGATACCAGGGACGATTTTTAAAAAATCATCAAGAGTATGTATCTGCATCTTTTCTAAATCATCTCGTGTATATACTTCTGCAAAACTTGAAGAGTCTTTCATCGTCATTTTTGAAAGGTCTGAAGTTTGCTGATAACTAGAGAGTAAATCATCTAAGTTATCTTCAGCACAAGCAAGAAGAGATAAAGATGATAATAAAAAAACATATTTTAACATAATAACTCCAAGATATTTGTTCTTAAAGTATATACTTTCTCTAATGAATAGTAGCTGAAAATCAGGAGGACTACTTATAAAAATGAAAAAAAGAGAGGAAATCTGCTATACTAAAATGAAGAGAAAACAAAGGGAAGAAAATGGCAGCAAAAGCAACAATTTCAAAAGTAAACTTAAACATCGCAAATATGGACACTCACTACTACGGGGAGCACTCTCTCACCTTAGCACAGCACCCTTCAGAAAATGATATGCGACTTATGGTAAGAGTTCTCGCATTTATACTCAATGCAAACGAAGACCTAGTTTTTTGTAGGGGAATATCGCAAGATGATGAGCCAGATCTTTGGCAAAAGAACTTAAGTGGAGACATAGACCTCTGGATAGACCTTGGTCAGCCTGATGAGAAACGGATAAAAAAAGCCTGTGGTCGTTCTGCAAAGGTCATCATCTACACCTATCAAGAAGGAATGGCGACTTCATGGTTTACTCAAAACAAAAAACTGCTCAATAGATTTAAAAACCTCAGTATCATTTATCTTAAAATGGATGCTGACATAGAAGAGTTATGCTCGCGTTCTATGACTCTTCAAGCCAACATTACAGATGGAGAACTCTCCCTTATGAATGATGAGAAGAGTGTTGCTATTTTAGAAGATACTTGGAAATAAACAACACTCTTTAGTAAAAAATTAGGCTATCTTAGCTCTTACAATTTTTACTGCCTCGACCATATTTATAAGACTTGGTTTTACCTCCTCCCACTTACGAGTTTTAAGACCACAGTCGGGATTTATCCAGAGTTGCTCTTTTGGGAGTACTTCTAGGAGTGACTCTATCTGTGTTACCATCTCTTCTACTGTTGGCACACGAGGAGAGTGGATGTCATAAACTCCTGGTCCTACTTCTTGTTTGTAGCCAACTTCTGCAAAGATTTTTAGAAGTTCGTTACCACTTCTTGCAGTTTCAATGCTTATGACATCTGCATCCATCGCTTCGATAGTTCTGATGATGTCGTTAAACTCACTGTAGCACATGTGTGTATGTATCTGAGTCTCTACTCTTGCCGAGCTCACTGCTATCTTAAAATCACGAACTGCCCATGCTTCATAAGTGGGAATCTTTGTCTCTCTGAGTGGATACCCCTCTTTAAACGCCGCCTCATCAACTTGAATCATCTTGATACCTGCGTTTTGTAAGTCATCTACTTCATCACAGATCGCTAAGGCTATCTGCTTGGAGACATCGCCACGAGCCATATCATCACGAACAAATGACCAGTTTAAAATAGTCACAGGACCAGTGAGCATTCCTTTCATAATCTTGTCAGTTTTACTCTGAGCATAACTACTCCACTCCACAGTCATAGGCTTAGGACGGCTAATATCTCCATAGATAAAAGGAGGTTTCACACAGCGACTTCCATAACTCTGCACCCAGCCATTTTGACTAAAACCGTAGCCTTTTAGTTGCTCTCCAAAGTACTCGACCATGTCGTTACGTTCTGGCTCACCATGTACAAGCACTTCTAAGCCACACTCCTCTTGAAACGCGACACACTCATCTATGTAGTTTTTCATCTCTTGGATGTAGTCTGCTTTTTCTAGTTCACCGTTTTTGAAGCTACGACGTGCTGCTCTTACCTCTGGTGTTTGAGGAAAAGAACCTATAGTTGTTGTGGCTAAATCCTCGTAGCCGAGTTGCTCTTTTTGTATCTTGATACGCTCTTCATAAACGCCATCACGAGAGAGTTTATTTATCTCTTGTACTCTAGTTTGTACTGCCTTATCATGGATAAGTGTAGAAGTTTTACGAGACTCATTTGCTTCTTTATTTTCCTGGAGTAACTCTTCTTGTTCCTTTGAAAGATTTTCTTCAAAAGTAAGAGCAGTAAGAAGTGAGAGTTCCTCTAGTTTTTCTACTGCATAGGAGAGCCAGTTTTTAATCTCTGTATCCATCTTCTCTTCATACTTCAATGTAAATGGAGTATGCAAAAGTGAACAGGATGTTGAGAGGAGAATTTGCTCTTTATTTACTATGTCTGTAATGCTTTTTATAAGAGTAGAAGTCGCCTTTAAATCACACTTCCAGATATTTCTTCCATCAACTACACCTGCAAGAAGTACTTTATCACTTTTTGCAATAATTTCTAAACTCTCTGTGTTCTCACTCCCGTGTAGAAAATCAAGTCCAAGTGCCCATATAGGAGTATTTACAAGGATTTTAGTTGCTTCGTTCGAATGCTCAAAGTAAGTGACTAGAGCTATTTTAATATTAGATGATATTAGTGCTAGTTTATCGTATGTTGGCTTGAGTAGAGAGAGAACTTTTATATCTAAGTCTTTAACTAAAATAGGCTCATCTATCTGCACAATAATCTCTTCATCAAGTAGGGAAATCTGCTTTAAAAGCTCTTCATAAACTGGTAAAATTTTACTATAAAGTTCATAAACATCACCACCATCTTGGCGTTTAGAAAGACCTAAAAATGTAAGTGGTCCTATGATATTTATCTTCGCGTTTATACCAAACTCTTTTGCCTCTTTGTACTCATTTATAATCTTTGTGGCATTGAGTTTGTAGCTATCTTCAAGAGAAAGTTCTGGAACGATATAGTGGTAGTTTGTATTAAACCACTTTGTCATCTCCATCGCTACTGCATTTTTGTTTCCTCTAGCCATAGAAAAGTATAATTCTTCATTCTTGAGTGAAGCAAATCTAGAAGGAGTAGCACCAAGAGTGACTATCATATCGAGCATATTGTCGTATAAAGAGAAGTCATTTGTACTAATGAGGTCTATACCTGCATCTCTTTGATAAGCCCAGTGTCTCTGTTTTAACTCTAAGGCAACACTCTGTACTTTAGTAAACTCACATTTTTTAGACCAAAAAAGCTCTAAGACTTTTTTTAACTCACGCTGCTCTCCAATTCTTGGAAATCCTACTACATAGCTTTTATTTTCTGACATTACAATATCCTTTGTTTTTCGTCATTTCTGACTAATATTTTGTTTTTGTTGTTTGTATGGTTTTTATATAGTTATAGGGATATTGTTAGAGGAGGGTGGATGCCTGAACGGCGAAATGCAAAACAGACAGTATAGTAAGAACATCTTGGTATAAAATGATTTAACAGTACCATTAGTTTTGATTTTCTTGTTAGGAGAGTATGACAGTGGCAAGGTTTATTGCTGTTGATGATTTGTGTAAACTTAAGTAAATCTTGTAATGCCATGCTCTCTCCTTTATATTTTTTGTATTATAGCACAAATACTGTTTTTATGAAAAAAACAGTCATAGATTCGCTATAATAATGTGAAATAAGCGAAGGACAGTTAATGCAAGAATCTCTCAAATTTATACATGATAAACAGACTGATTACCAAAAAATTATTCTCAAAAATATTGAAAATTTTATTTATAGGGAAGAGCGTTACAGTACACCTTTTGCTATTATGCTTATCTATGTAGATACGCATGAGTGTAAATCAGAAAATTTAGTAGAAATGTTACGAAAAACAGATCTTCTTATTGATTTAGATAGTCATGTAAAGGCCATTGTGTTTGATTCCGTCTCCAATGAATTTTATATTAAGGCCGCTGAAAATATTGAGTATAAACTAGAAACTAAAAAAATAAATCTTTTATATAGTAGTGTAGTTGATTCAGAAAACTATAGTAAAAACTATACAAAGATGGTACATGATTTAGTAGAGATTTTAGAATATGCTATAGAAAACAATTTTTCTAATGTTGTTTTGGATAATGATGAAGGTGATTTCCTATAGAGTTTACTCCTTTACTATAAGACAGTTTCTTCCACTATCTTTTGCTTCATAGAGTGCATCATCAACACGTTTGAGCAAGCTCTCTTTTGTATCAGCTGCTTTAAATGCTGTCATACCAATACTTATAGTAATATTTGAAGTTTTTTCAAAAGAATACTCTGCGATAAGTAAACGCAGTTTTTGAGCTACAGTTGATGCTTCAACTACAGAGATATGTGGAAGGAGTAACAGAAACTCTTCACCACCCCATCGTGCAAACTCATCACCTTCTCTAATTTCTGCACTAATAAGTCTAGTTATCTCTTTTAAAACATAGTCACCAACATCATGTCCAAAGCTGTCATTAACCTTTTTAAAGAAGTCTATATCTAGCATTAGAAGAAAAAACTCCTCTTTGTAACGGTTAAACTCGACTATTTTAGTATCTAAGACTTCGTTCATATAGTAACGATTTGCGATTCCTGTGAGGTTGTCTGTTTTAACTAAGAGTTCTAATTTCTTTTTTGTCTCTTGAATATCAGTGATATCCATTACAGTTCCCAGACCAGCATGAGCACCTTCATAAAAGATAGTTTGTGTCATAACTCGCATCACTCGTGCTTTACCATCAGCATGCATAAATATAAGGTCATCATACTCTTTTGGAAACTCTTCTCCCCTAAGACGACGATTTACTATATCTTTTATGGACTCTTGAGAAGAGCTTGTTATAAGTTCCCAAGGGCGCTTTGTAAGCATCTCTTCACGTGTATAGCCACACATCTTAGAAAACGCATCATTTACATAAACATAATAGTCTTGATAGATAAAAATCCCCATAAGTGAAGTCTCTGTGATTTTACGAAACTTCTCTTCACTATACTGAAGTTTTGCAAGAGAGTCTCGTGTTTGTGAGATATCATAAACACTCCCCATCAGAGTGATTGGCTTTCCTTTTTCATTAAATTCGATACTTCCCGAACCTCGAACAAAGGCTACAGTTCCATCTTTGCGATGGACTTCATGCTCAATGCTATAAGGCTCTTTACTAGTCATAGCTTTGCGTACTAGTTCTTGAAGGATGTTTTGATCTTTTTGTTTAAGATAAGAGAGAAATTGTGCAAAGCTAGGTTTAAAGGATTGTGGTTCTTCTCCAAATATACGGTAAACTTCATCAGACCAAGTGATAATATCCTGTACTATATCCCATTTCCAATGCCCTATATGAGCAATTTGCTGCATCATCTCAAGCTCATTCTTAATACTTTTATAGTGACTAGTATCGCAGAAATATGTAATAATATCACCATTATTCAGTTTTTGGATTTTATTACAGTGCCAGTACTCTTGAGTACTACGGGCTTGAAGTTCTATATCTACTCTTAAACTGCTATTGTCATTTTCTACTTTTTGCAGGGCATCTTCAAGATCTCTTTCCAAAGGGGAGAGAAAAATGTCGCTAAGTGGAGTACCAACTAGCTCCTCTTTCGAACTCTTTAACTCTTGAGTGGCAAGGTTATTAGCCCCTACACAAGAAAAACTATTTTTGATACATCGAAAGAGTAGTAAGTTGATAGGGATATCATCAAGAGGAAGTTGCACTATGGACATTTAAGTTTCCTGAAATTTAGATAATAAAACATTATGACACACTAATCTTTAAAGTGCATTAAAGCCTCCTAAAGAGACTTTAAAAACTCACTCATAAAACGCACTCCAGCACCTGTTCCACCGTAGACATTTACATCCCATGGAGATTCAGTATAAGCTGATCCTGCGATATCAAAGTGAAGCCATTTATCTTTGTTCTCTTCTTTGATGAAAGCATCCAAAAAGAGTCCAGCTGTGATAGCACCACCGTATGGTTTGTTAGAGATGTTACAGATGTCTGCTATCTCGCTTTTTATCTGTTTTTTGAGGTGTTTGTTAAATGGAAGTGTCGCTGTGAGCTCTCCTGCATTTGCAGAGGCTTTACCTACTGAGTGCTTCAGTCTGCTTGAGTGTCCCATTACACCAGTTGTGTACTGTCCTACTGCTACCATACAAGCACCTGTAAGTGTTGCAAAGTCAAAGATATAGTCTGCTTTTACCTTGTCTTGTGCATAATCAAGAACATCAGCAAGGACTAAACGCCCCTCTGCATCAGTGTTTCTTACTTCTATAGTTTTACCGTTACGCGATACTAAGACATCATCAGGTTTGTAGGCATTACCCCCTATCATGTTCTCAACTGCACCGATGAAAGCATTTATCTCTACATCAAGTTTCATCTCTGAAGCTGCTTTAATGATACCTAAGACTGCACAAGCACCAGCCTTATCCATCTTCATAGTTACCATAGAAGTACCCGGCTTAAGTGAAAGTCCACCACTATCGTAAGTGAGACCTTTTCCTATGAGGTTGACTTTTTTCTTTGCGTTTTTAGGCTTATATGAGAGGTGGATAAGCTGAGACTCATGGCGAGAAGCACGACCAACTGCGAGCATAGAGGTACAGTTCTCTTTAAGAAGTGCTTTTTCATCAAGTATTTTACAGCCTAGTCCATTTTCTTTTGCAAGCTTTTTAGCAAGCTTAGCAAATGTAACTGGATTTAGGTCTTCTGGTGTAGTGTTTACGATGTCACGAGTAAAACAAGTTGCATCAGCTACGATAACCGCATCACTAAAAACTTTTATAGCAGACTTATAGTCATCTTTTGTGTAGATAAGTGAGATGTCTTTGAGTTTTGGTTTACTTTTTGTAGTCTTATAAACCTCGTAGCTATAGCCACCGAGAACAAAGCCCTCTACTAATGCAGGTATAAGAGTTTTGTCTTCTATTGCAATGTTAGCACTTTTGTATTCAGTGTTTTTAAGAGCTTTTATAGCTACTGCACTTACACTTCTTACATCATCAGAAGTATGTGAGTCCACACCACAAACAAGAGTGTTTTTGTTATGTAAAAAGCAGATAGAGTCTTGGCTTGCTTTGAATCCAGCAAGCTTAAGAGCTTTTTTGTTTTTACTTTTTTTGAGTTGATCAGCTGTGAGATACTCAAGAGAGATATCTGAAACAGCATCTGCAATATTTTGATTAAGGAGTTGAATGTTCATAATAGTTTCCATATATAGATTTTATGAAATTATAATAGCTAAAGATGGATAAGAGTTAGATAATAGGGTAAGGGTCAATATGTTACAATGTTAAAAAAAGAGTGAAGGTGGAGTATGTTGTCATTAGGTTTTTTAGGATTGTCGGAGTATGCTTCTTGGCATATCACTGTATTTTGTATTAATCTTGTTTTATTTGTTTTTTCCCGTAAAATTGTTAATTTCCTTAATTCGGGGCAAGAAAATAGTAGTCAGCTTTCACTATTTCGCACCTTAAATGTAACATTTTTTCTTTTTCATGGACTTGATTGGGCAATGCTCTATTTTGACAAGAACTATGAAAACTATTTTTTGAAAATGGGTCTGAGTATCGTGCTTATTTACAGTGGGATTATCGCATACTCTCTTGCTACTCTCTATACAAAAGCAAAATTTGGGGTAAAAAAAGAGGTTGATGGAAAAATAATTTACTATGATTCTTATAGTTCAAGAATGGTAAACATACTCTTTTTAATTGTTGTTAGTATTATGGTTTTGATGTATGTTATTAAGATATGGGGTTTTACATCCTTACTTGAGACTACAGGACTTTTTGGTCTTAGTGTTGCTTTTTTAGCATTGACAAACTCTATTTGGGCACCAGATCTTTACTATGGTATGGTCATTCTTAACTCTAATATGCTTGAAGATGGTGATGTTATCTCTTTTTCAGGAGAGGAGGGTGAGCACCCCTATATTATCTCTAAAGTAACATTTATATATACCATACTTCTTGATGTGACAAATAATCATCGTATCATGATAAGAAATGCCAAAATGGTTGATATGACAATAAATAACCTTAGTAAAAAAGCATCCCTAGAAGGTCTTAGACATCACCATACATTTAAAATAGGCTATCCAAAACAGCAAGAAAATGGAGAAGAACAGTATCTTAAGTTTAAAGAAAGAGTGGAAAAAATGTTTACTTATGTGGGAGAAGAAGCGATAAAAGCTAAAGATGTTTTAGTAAATGACAATGTACCTTTTACTTGGTATATTACAGAAACTGGTGATTATGCAGTTGAATATACCTTAACTTACCACATGGAGTCTCTTCCTGAGACTCGTTCAACGAAGAGAATACGAGAGTATCTTTTAGCCACACCAAGATATATAAATGAAATCGTATTAAGAGCTTCGTATAAGTACAATATAGATCTCTCAACACCAATCATATATAATACTAAGAGTTAGTACTTAACTCTCTAGTAATTCTAGCAACTCATTTCCACTAAATTTTAAGTCCTCTTGCTGTTTGTTATCATCATAGATACCATCTTGAAGAGATTTCTTTTTCTCTTGGAGCTCTAAAATCTTCTGCTCTATACTATTTTCTACTTTGTGCTTATTGTCATAAGCTATTTTATCTGAAAGGATTTATCCTCAATAACTTCAACTATCTCAGCATCCTTATCATCTTCATGAGTGGCACTATTGGATTCTAGTTGTTGCTGATAGCTCTGGCTTGATTGTCCGCTAAAAGCACCAATGAGTTGGTTTTCTTGCTCTTTATCAAGTTTTCCAGAACTGATGGCATCAAGCATCTTCTCAGCTATTTTCACACGTGCTTCACTCTCTTTATGGTGGAAGTACTTCTCTAAGTTGTCATTATAGGCACGAAGCTTATCTTCTCTACGTTTTTTAAAGTAGTAAAAGAGAAAATAACTAGCAAGTATAACAAACATAGCAAATATAAGCATAAGGTAACGCTTGAGTTCCATATTGTTTACTTGATCTCTCTGCTGCATTTTCTGTGAAAAAATGGCTTCTTCTTTCTCTTTTTGTGCTTGAATTTTTTGCTTTTGGAGTTCTGCTTGAAACTGGATTTTTGCAAGTTCTTTCTCTTTTTCAATAGTAGCTAACTCTTTTTTAGACTCTAGTAGAGCGAGTTCTCTTTGAGTCTGCTCAGAGATTTTTTTGAGTTGTATCTCTTTCTCATCAGCTACTTTTTTTTGAAAAAGTTCTTTTTCATGTGCAATTTTTTGCTCTTTTTGGGCTTGTGAGTCAAAAAGATCACAGCCTGTAAAAAGCAGAGTAGTGAGTGTAATCAGTAGAAGTAAACGCATTAACGAAGCTCTTACTTTATCCACTGTTTTGCTTCATCGAGATCATAAAAAAACTTCACTTCTCCATGCATAAACCAGTCACCCATTTTTGCTACATACTCTTGCCAAGTTTTTGTACCAACAATGGCGATTTTAAGAAAAATATCCTTATATTCCATACCAAATTTGAAGTCATCCCAAGCTGCCTCTGCTTCCCAACCCTCAAATTCAGTAGCATCAAGGAGCATATTTACTTTGGCATTTGGCATAGCTGTGATAGCTTGTGTAAGCATAGGTACCAAGACTTCATAGTCCCCATGAGTGAGCTTACCTACTGCTTTTAGTGTGACATTTAAAACATCACCATTTGGTACTATATCTATTGCTATATTTTGTGTGAGTTGCATCATAAATCCTTTTTATTTATGCTTATAATAGCAAAATAAAAACAACTCTTATTTAACATGATAATAATCTTTTTGAGCGATTATCTTGCCATTCTTGAATGATGTCGTACTAATACCCTTGATTTCAAACTTTTTACCATCAGCAGTTCCACCATAAACCCACTCATAGATGATAGTGTTATTACTTACAAAAATATCTCCTGACTTTACCCAGTACATATCTGGAATACTCTCTAAAAAGGCTTCTGTAATGGCTTTTGAAACTGTAGATTTTCCTCTAAGAGTAGTGTCATAAGTGAGATCATACCATATAACATCATCTGCATAATATGTTTCAATTTTCTGCTTATCATGTGCATTCCATGCAGCCATATAGCTCTCAAGAGTCGTATTGATATTTTGTGCATAGAGACTTATAGCCATAGTGGCTAAACTGATTAACTTTTTCATAAAAACTCCTTGTAGTTAGGAGTGTATTGTAGGATGTATAGAAAAGAAATTCTACTTATAAAAAGTCATAAAGAGTGATTTTTATCCAGAAGTACGAAGCTGATGCTGCTTTGGTGTAAGTTTATGAACACTTTTGTAAGCCTTTATAAAGTTAGAGAGGTTAGCATAGTTAAACTCTTGAGCAATCTCTGAGATACTGTGACCCTCTTGAAGCATCGCAAAGGCAAGCTGCATATTTCTTTGGAGTATCCACTGTTTTGGAGATTCATGGTACTTTTGCTTAAAGTGTCTGTTGAAAGTTGAGAGGCTTTTTCCCATGAGTGATGCCCACTCTGTCACTGTTAAGTTTTTATCATAATGCTTTGTCATATAGGATTTTATATCAGTATCTCTATTTATTAGTTCACTACTTTTTAAAATATCTATAAAGAGAGGATTCTCTTCGTGGATTAAGGCAAGAAACTCTAGTAGTTTTAACTCGAGTAGAGCAGTATCTGCAATGTTTTTATAGTGAACTCTCTTTAATGTACTCAAGTAAGTAAAGATGTTATTTGTCACTTGTAGTTGCAGAGGTTCGACATTTTTTGGATTATGAGAAGTTTCATAACAATGAAAGAACTTCTCAGCAATAGTGTGATCAAAAAAGAAGAGGTAGACCTCCATAGCTTGATCCTCTTGCACAAAATCAGAGATCATATAGCTATTTCGTGGCATAAAAAGCATCTCCCCCTCTGAGATAATAAACTCTTTATACTCTGGTGTGACTATTTTTACAGTTCCTGAAATGACATATACTATAGAGTGAGATACGATGATCTTGTGCATATCTAACATACTAGAGGGGAGTTTTTTGTAGAGAATGGAGTTATTATTGTGTTGTAAAATGGGAGTGATTCCCTCAAGATCATAGATGGCTTGAGGGAGCGAGTAGAAGTTTTTAGTCAAAGTGAAGCATATCTTTTGCTTGTATCATATCTTTGTCTCCACGACCTGAGAGGTTTACGATGATAAGTTTATCTTTTATATCTGGCAGTTTTTTGAGATACGCTACAGCATGAGAGGACTCAAACGCAGGGATAATTCCCTCTTTTTGAGAGAGCCAAACAAAGGCATCAAGTGCTTCTTTGTCTGTGATGTTTCCATAGCTTACACTCTTGTTCTCTTTATGAAAAGCATGCTCAGGTCCAATACCTGGGTAGTCTAGTCCTGCAGAGATAGAGTGCGCTTCTAGTATCTGTCCATCTTCATCTTGAAGGAGGTAGGACATCTGACCATGAAGAACTCCTGGACGACCTTTCTCTAGTGAGCAGCCATGTTTGTCTGTCTCAACACCAAGTCCACCAGCCTCAACACCGATACACTCAACTTCCTCATCTTCTAAGAAGTGCTGAAACATACCGATGGCGTTAGAGCCTCCACCTATGCAGGCGATCACATGATTAGGTAAGCGGTTTTCTTTCTCTAAGATCTGAGCACGAGCCTCATACCCTATGATAGCTTGAAAATCACGAACCATCATAGGGTAGGGGTGAGGACCTGCTACTGTACCGATGATGTAGAAAGTATCTCTTGCATTTGTTACCCAGTGGCGGATGGCGTCATTCATAGCATCTTTGAGTGTGCGGCTTCCAGACTCTACGGCATTTACTTTTGCCCCAAGAAGTTTCATACGAAAGACATTGAGCTCTTGGCGTTCTACATCTTTTGCACCCATAAAGATCTCACACTCTAAACCTAGAAGTGCACAGATAGTAGCAGTAGCTACACCGTGTTGTCCAGCACCAGTCTCAGCGATAATCTTTTTATAACCTAAACGCTGAGCCATAAGACCTTGAGCGATTACATTGTTCACTTTATGTGCACCTGTATGGTTTAAGTCTTCGCGTTTGAAGTAAACTTTTGCACCGATTTCTTTAGATATATTATCAGCATAGTAGAGAGGAGAAGGGCGACCTACATAATCTTTAAGATAGTAGTGTACCTCTTTCCAAAACTCTTCATCAAAACGAATAGATTCGTACTCTTCTTTGAGCTTTAGGAGTGCTGGCATAAGTGTCTCAGGGACATAACGCCCACCAAAGATTCCGAAGTGTCCATTTTCATCTGGATCAAATTTACTTGCAGTTGGGATATACATTAGTCAACCTCTATAAGTGAATATACTTTTGTTTTTTCTTCTAACTTTTTAATACCATCTAAGAATGTGAGTCCTATGATGAAACAGCACTCTACACATTCTGCTCCTGTTTGCTTGACAAGAGTTGCAGCTGCATTTGCTGTTCCTCCAGTTGCTATGAGGTCATCGATGATGAGAACTCTTGCCCCTTTTTCTTCACCAAAGGCATCAATGTGAACTTCTATCTCATCTACACCATACTCTAAGGCATACTTTTCACTGATAGTTGTGTAAGGAAGCTTTCCTTTCTTACGGATAGGTACGAAGCCTATTTGAAGCATCTGTGCAAGTGCAGCACCAAAGATAAAGCCACGAGCATCAATCCCAGCGATATACTCTAGGTCGTACTCTTTATAACGAGTGTAGAGGTGGTTCATAAGAACACTATAGGCTTCTTTATTATTAAGTAGTGTAGTGATGTCTTTAAAGACTATTCCCTCTTTTGGAAAGTCCTTTATATCTCTGATGGAGTCTTCGATTATTTTTTGTTCTGTCTTACTGAGTGTCATCTTTTTGCCTTTTATAGGAGTGCATCTATTCTTCCCTCAAGGGCTTTTATTTTGCCGTTGAGTCTATCTGTCTCTTGTCTGTGTTTTGAGTTTCTGCCCTTAAGTACTTTGAGCTCATTACGTAGTTTTGTGAGCTCTTCACTAAGGATATCTACATTTCCAAGGGCACGTTGGAGTTGTATCTGGTACTTTCTTATGAGTATCTCTGCTTCATTTAGAGTGAGTTTCATAAGGTCATTGCTTCTCTGCTCTTTGTTTGTGATGCTTTTAAAGTAAAACATCTTTACAAAGAGATAGATAGAGAGTATAGAGAGTATTGTTAAAAGTGACCATTCCCAAAACATAGTAAAAGTTCCTTAGAGTTCTATTTTTTCAACACGACCGCAGTGGCGACCACCATCAAAATTTCCAGCAATCCATGCATCGAGAATAGATTCAGCTACTCCTTTACCAACTATGCGCTCACCAAAACATAAGATATTTGCATCATTATGTCCACGTGCTACTGTAGCAGTGTAAGCATCATGACAAAGAGCAGCACGTATTCCCTCATGGCGATTTGCTGCCATACTCATACCTATCCCACTTCCACAGATTAAGATACCTTGAGTACCATTGTTTTCTAAAACAGCAGTAGCCACCTTGTGTGCATAGTCTGGATAGTCAACACGATCTTTAGAATAAGGACCCATATCTTCAACCTCATGACCTTTAGCACGTAGTAACTCTACTGTATAATCTTTTAACTCTATCCCTGCATGATCTGTTGCAACAAAAAACTTCATCTTTTCTCCTAAGAAAGTAGTAAACCAAGAATGGTCTGAACTGGTAAAAATAGTACATAATCTTTAATCGGTGTCATAATTATGATTAAGACGATTATCATTCCGTAGCGTTCATTTTTGTAAAAAAACTCTGCTACAGCATTTACTTTGTATTTTAGCGCAAGATGCATTAAAAAATGGGCACCATCAAACTGAGGTACTGGTAAAAGGTTAAATACTCCAAGTACGACATTGATTATAAGTAGTTGATAGACAAATATATATGCAAAAACATAGACTAATGAATCAGCAGTAGTTGGTTGGCTCATAGCTGTAATAGCAATAGAAGCAAATGCTGCCATTGTAAAGTTATAAACTATACCGGCCAAATCTACTTGCATAGCTGCATTGTAGCCACCATTTCGTATGACTGTAGCTGTATTTATAGGTACAGGCTTCGCCCAACCAAATAAAAATCCACTATCTGCTCCAAAAAGCATAGGCAAAAAGTACATAGTAGCAGGAACGATGATAGTTCCTACTAAATCAATATGGCTAATAGGATTGATAGTTAAACGACCTGCATTTTTAGCTGTGGTGTCCTTATACATATAAGCCACCCAACCGTGCATTATTTCATGCCCGATAATAGCGATAGCCAGTGCTGCAACGGCAGCGACTACCTTGAGTATATCAAGTGAGTCCATGAGGCTTCTTATCTTCTTCTATTCTCTCTTCTCTTGCTTTGTCAATGTATGGAGACTGCTCTAGATCAGTTGGAGTTTTTCCCATTCTATCCCATCTTATTTCCCAGTTCTCATCTATGGAGAAGTAGATAAACCAAGGAGTTCCTTCTATGTTGTCATAAGGAACTGGTCCCCAAAAACGGCTATCGTTAGAGTGGTCACGATTATCACCCATCATAAAGTACATATCTTTTTCTACTTTTACAGGGTTCATGTAGAAGATAGGCATAGGGTTTCTACCATCATTCATAACGTGCTCATCATGATGAATACCTGGATGTGCTTTCATATAAGGATTTTTCACCCAGAGTTTGTCTTGATAACTTGCTATCTCAAATTTTGAATAGTTTTTCTTAATCCAATCATCACCTTCGTTAAAGTGTACAAAAAGATTTTTATCGGCTACAAAAAGTTCATCACCAGGAAGAGCAACACAGCGTTTTACAAAGTGCTGTTTTACATTTCCAGGGTAGCGAAAGATTACGATATCTCCACGCTTAGGAGTATCACCATCAAACAGACGTAACTTATCACTCCACGGCATGATAGAAACTTCTAAGAAAGGAATATGTGGCATAGAGATACCATAAGCAAATTTCTTCGCAAAAAGATGATCACCAACAAGAAGAGAGTCTTTCATACTTCCACTAGGGATTCTAAATGCTTGAGCGATAAAGAAGATAACAAAGAGAACTATTATGATAGTTCCTGTCCAAGAGTTTGACCACTTGTAGGCTTTTTTAATCGTGCTTTTCATTTAACTGTTCTTCTTTTTTGCTGCATTTATTTTAGCAGCTTTAAGTGTGTTACTCAGTAGCATTGCTATTGTCATTGGTCCTACACCACCTGGGCTTGGTGTTATATATGAAGACTTTTTACTTACACCGTCAAAGTCAACATCTCCTACTAGTTTGCCTTCTGAAGTTCTACTCACACCAATGTCGATGATAATAACATCCTCTTTGACCATATCTTCAGTGATAAGGTTGATAACACCAACACCTACTAAAATAACATCAGCATTTTGTGTATGTTTTTTAAGGTCGTCTGTAAAGATATGACAGACCTCAACAGTTGCATCAGCATTGAGAAGGAGGGCTGCCATAGGTTTTCCTACGATGTTTGAAGCACCAACTACTACACAGTTTTTACCCTTTACATCGATGTCATACTCTTCAAGGAGTTTCATAACACCAAGAGGAGTACATGGTACAAATCCATCAAGGTTAGTCACTAAACGCCCAACATTATAAGGGTGAAAGCCATCTACATCTTTTGCTGGATCTACAAGTTCTAGAAGTTTTGTAGTATCTATCTGCTCAGGAAGAGGAAGTTGGATGAGGATACCATCTATACTGTCGTTTTCATTCATACTTATGATAGTACGCTCTATTGCTTCTTGTGAGATTGTCTCAGGCATGTCATGTGTGATAGAGTAAAAACCTACACGGTCACAAGCCTTTTTCTTCATATTTACATATGTTGCACTTGCTGGATCTTGCCCAACTAAAACAACTGCCAACCCTGGAGTGCATCCACAACTCTCTTTGAGTTCTTTGACTTCTTGAGTAATCTCTTCTTCTATCTTTTTTGAAAGCTTTCTACCATCTAGTAACTGCATTTAAACCCCATTGGATAATATTTTTGTTATTATACCTTTTTAAAATAATATTAGGCTAACAATGAAAACACTATTCCTTTTACTCTCTCCCTTATATCTTTTTGCAACAGCTAGCTTCATCACACCTATGGAGTATGCCTCACAGCTCTATAAAAATCCTCGTGGAATAGGGTGTAATAAATGTCATGGAGAAAATGGTAAGGGAAAACTTATCGCTAAGTATAAGCATAAGGGTATTGAGAGAAGTTTTCGAGGACCACAGATAAATACTTTAGAATATACTAGATTTTATAAAGCACTTAAGAGAAGAAAAAATGGAATGCCTCGATACTTTTTGACAGATAAAGAGGTAGAGGCACTCTATCTCTTCCTTCATAAGAATGAGCAAGAAGAAGAGAAAAAAGTCGAACTGCAAAAGAGTAAAAAATGATAGACTTACTTTATACAGCATACGAAGAACGAGACTTAGTAGCACTTGATACTTTTGCAGAGCCAAGCTTTCGTGAAATAAATAAAAAGAGTGACTTTAAGTCAGTACTTATGCTCTCGGCAAATAGGATTAAACACCTTTCTAAGATTGCCTCGCTTGAAGCAGATGCCATCATGCTCAATCTCGAAGATGGAGTAAGCAAAGAAGAGAAACCTTTTGCATTAGTTCTCTGTGCTTACTTCCTTTCTCAGCATAAAAAATGCGATAAAAAACTCATAGTTCGTGTCAATGCTCTTGATGAAGGGGGTTATGAAGAGATAACCTATCTTAACCAGTTTATGCCTGATGCTATTCGGGTGCCTAAGATAAAAAACAGTGCAGAAGTGAAAAATGTACTTGCCCTTTTAAATGAAGAGATAGAACTGCATCTTTCCATAGAGACAGCAGAAGCTTGGCATAATCTCTCTAGCTTGGCGTACAACCAAAGAGTGACCACCTTTTATCTCGGAATCTTAGATCTCTTTGCAGATATGAAACTTTCACACTCTCTTATAAACCTAGAAAATCCTACCATGAGTTATATGCTCTCACACTTTCTCATCACTTGTAAGGCAATGCGAGTCAAACCCGTGAGTTTTATCTATCAAGAGTTCAAAGATGAAGAGACATTTACAAAGTGGCTCGAGTTAGAGAGAAGTATGGGCTACGATGCCAAAGGCTGTCTCTCTCCAAATCAAGTAAAGTTAGTCAATAAAATATTTGTAGATAAAGAGGCAGAGATCCAAAGAGCAAAAGTTATCATCAAACTCTTTGAAATGCATAGAGAAGAGGGGATAACAGGCTTTGTAGATGAAGAGTATGGCTTTATAGATGAGCCCATCTATAAAGGTGCATTGGCTCTGTTAGAATCATCTTAGTTTCGTAATCCACCTCATCGTTCCAGTAATACTTAATACAAGAAGCATAATTGCCCCAAAGTCATTTATCCAGACCCACCAAGAGCTAAAAAAAGTGCCATCATGGATGCTTAGTAGTAGAGTGTAGAGTGTGATATTTTCTATTATTGGTATCTTTAAATTATTGTGCATTGTAGAAAAGTACTGAACACTATTCTCTTTTTTTACAAGATCACGAAACATATGGGGTGTATTTGGTAAGTATGAGTAGTGTTTATCTTTTAAGAGTCTATTTGATGCACCCATGCCACTTATATAAAGAGTATCTTCTCTTCGTATCATCTTATAAGCAAAACCTCTACTTTCTAAACGCCAATTTTTGAGATCTTTACTTGCATAGACACCATAACGATTTCCTATACGATAACTCTCTCCATCAAAATTAACTGACCATATATCACTCTCTAGAGTATTATAAACAGGTGGAAGCAGATTATGAGAGATAGGAACAGACTTCATAAACTTCCCTAAAGCAGAAGAGTGGTCTAAAAATATCCCAGTAATAGCTAAAATAATAAGTGGAATAGTAGCAATAATAGCAAAAATATTTGCATGTGTTTTTATGAGTTTTCTTACAAGTTTTGGATGTTTTTTTCCTTTGATAAGAAACCAAATGATATAACCACTCAGGACTAAAAAGGTAAGTATAAGAGTAGCATAGTCATTGATAAGAAGAGATATATCGCCATCGAAGAGTCCTCGACCATAGTGCAAATCTCTTACAAAACGAGAGAGTTTTATATCTTCTTGTAGCAACTTTTTATCTATCTGTACTGTTGTTGTTTGTAATATATCTCGTGTTTGTTTATCTATTGTTACGAGAGTCTCTTTATCTATAACTGCAACAATTTTTTCTTTTGAGACACTTAAAGATGTAATATATTTTCCATCTAGTGCAATCTGTTTTAGATGTAATTTTTTATAACTGTAGATACCATTAGAAGTCGCAAGATAGAGTTCATTGGCAAAAGGCACTATCGCTAAAATCTGAAGATTTGATATATTTGAAAATTTTTCTCCACTGTTAAAACTTTCAAAAAGACCACGGTATGAGCCTACTATTATATGCTGAGGGTTTTGCTCATCTGCATAGTAACTTGTAAAGAGTCTCTTCTCAGACTTGAGTGTTTGAGAAGGTACACTACTAAAAGTAGTAGTGTAGAGAAAACTCCATTTGTCGTGGTCGAGAAAAAAACCACTTACTGAGAGAAAGAGGAGGAGAATTCCCGCACTTATCCCAGCGACTTTATGGAGTTTATATATTTTTACCATTTATACTCTATACCAGCATAAAAACTTCTTGGGTCAGCTGGAGTATAATCTTCTTTTCCATAAGCATAACGGGCAGTAACAGCATATTTTTCATCTGTGATGTTCGTTACTTTAGCAAAAAATCTTAGTGCTTTAGAGTAAGCATAGTCTGCTTTGATATTACCTATGTTGTAGCCATCATATTTATCAACAGTGTGATCATCATCCATCCAGTATGAACCTACATATTGCCACTCTGCCATTATCTTTAAGCCTTGTAAATAGTCTGGTATATAAAATAGTCTTGCATTTGCCAAGTTGTTCGGAGCAGATGCAATTTCATTATCACCTAATGTTGGGTCGTTATCGTAATTATGTTTACTATATGAATAACTTAAACTACTCTCCCACTCTTGAGTAATCTCAGATTTTAGTGATGCTTCTACACCTTGATGGATACTTGTTCCACCATTTCTATAACCACCTGTATTTCTATCTCTAATGATTGTATCATCTATCGTCATATAATATGCAGCCAATTCAAGAAAAGATTTCTTTGAAAAGTTTTTTTTCATTCCAATTTCATAAGTATTTGATTTTTCAGCAGTTAAATTGATATTCTCATATCCCACTTTTACAGAGTAGAGTCTTGTAGCTTGTGGTATTCTAAAACCATTTGCATAACGAGCATAGAGATTAAGATCTTTCATAGGCATATAGGAAAGTGCTAATTTTGGACTTAAGTGATTATACGAGTCTTTTCTATCAGCTGGGCGATAATAGGTACTTGAACTATCACTTGAGTCTTGTGCTAAATTATTTGTATAATCATAACTATTATAGTCATATCTAAGTCCCGGACTCAGTTTAATCTGCTTTGTAATCATATAATCTACATGAACATAAGGAGCAATGGCAAAATAGTTTACATCGTAATCATATAGAGCACCTTGTGTATATGTTTTTGCACTCCAGCCTGTTGTAGTTACATCGAAATCTTGATTATATTTAAGTGAAGATTTTGTGTACTCACTGTCAAAACCAAAAACAACTTTTCCCCAGTTTTGATCATAAGTATTTCTTTGTAAAAATCCGAGTGTGTAGAGTTCATTATCATTACTAGGAAGATTTGCTTCCCATGTCGCTACATATCTATTTCTGTTGTAGCGGATGTAAGGAGTGAGAGTGATTTCTAAATCATTAAAACTGTAGTTATTAAACTCTGTACTTATTTTCGCATAGTCAAATTTTCTTTTGACATCTGTCTTTTCAAGTGCAGTAAAATAGTTATCATCATCACTGGCAGCAGTGGAGCCATTTTCAATATTTGCATAGTCATTAAAACTATCAGCTTGTTCTGCCTCTGTTTTTGAGAAGTTAAAAAGTATCTTGACATCATTATCATCATTTATAGTATGATCATAGCGAATATTTGCTTCTGCTCTATCAGCTTTAGTATGGTCTCTCCAGCCATCGCTATGCATGTAAGTAGCATTTGCACGATAGGCATTGTTCTCATCTATAGTATCACTCATCTCAACGCCAGCAGTCCCATAACCATAGCTACCACCCATGCCTTTTACAGATATTACTTGCTCTTTTGATGGTGCTTTTGCAGATTTGACATTGACAACGGCTGCAACAGCATCCGAACCATAAAGGGCTGTTCCTGCACCTTTGAGTACTTCTACTGAGGAAGAGGATTGAAAGGTTGTGTATGCTAAACCATTATGGTTAAAAAATCCACTTGACTGTACAGGAATACCATCTTGTAAAAAAAGATAATAGGGACCAGTACCTATTGGCATACGGATAGATGTCGTATGACCTATAACAGAGCCTGTCTGCTCAATTCTCACACCGCTTAAAGAGTTAAGTAGATCTTTTTGAAAGATCACCTGATCTAGCTTAATCTCCTTCTCATCTTTTGTTGCAATACTTAAGGGTTGTTCTATACTACTTTCATCAACTCCTGTTGCCGTAACACTTAGCGGTGCTAGTTCTACAACACCATCTGCTAATAAAGAAGCCGCTATTATTGAAAGTGTGAGTAAACTTTTTTGCATATATATTTCCTATTTCTTAAAAATTTAATGTAATAGTAAATAAAAAGTGTTACATTAGTGTTAAGATAGGGGAGTTTCTATAGTAGTGTAAAGAGTGCTTGTAAATACCGTTTCATATTTTTTCTATTTTCCTATAGCATTATCAAGAGTAGCAAGAGAGATATAGTAGGCATAGTAGTCAACAACAAGTGTAGCCATGGCATTTATGTAACCCTGACGTGCTTCTTGTAACTCTATGTAGTCTGAAAGTCCATGCTCGTAGCGTTTAGAAGCTTGTTCAAACTTCTCATTTGAAACGACTAATAGGCTCTGTGCAAGTTTTACTGTATCCATACTGCGGTTGACATTGATATATGCATCAGTTGTTTTTGTCTTTATGATAAGTTTTGTCTCTAGGAGTTTTTCATTTGCGATAGCACTATTTATACGCTTTTCCTCTTGTTTTGCACTTGTTGCACCACCTTGATAAAGATTCCAGTCTAAGTTGAGCATAGTATTCCATTTTGTTTTAGGTATAACCTGCTGAAGGTCTGTAGACTGTGCATCTTGATAACTATAACTTGTACCAAAATATAAGGATGGATAGTTTTCTGAACTAACAGTTTTGATGTCTGCTTGGGATGCTTTTATGTCAGTATTATTCTTTTTTATGTCATATCTATTTTCATAAGCAAAGACAATAGCATCATGTAAGTTCAACTTATACTGAGTTAAAGAGTTTGAAAGTTTTTCTAGTACGAGTGTTGGTGTATAAACACTATAATCATTTTCTATTGTACTAAAGCCAACGATACTATCTAAATAAGAGTAGGCGAGTTTAAGATCATATTCTGCTGTTTTAAGATCAAGTTTGGCTTGAATGACTCTGACTTTTGCATCACTTACATCTATCTTAGTACGGATTCCTGCTTCAAAGTATTTCTTAGAGCGGTAGAGTTGTGCAAGATTGAGTTTGACATTTTCCTCTTGTACTTTTATAAGTGATTTTGCTTTGAGTACATTGTAGTAAGCTGTTTTTACATCAAGTTTTTTGTTTGAGAGATCTTGCATATTTTGCATGCTAAAAGAGTCAGAGGTGTATTTCTGTCTGTCTGCATTGCCACCAGTTTTACCAAAGTCATAGATAATTTGTTTGAGTGAGAGTTGCCCTGTGAGAATGTTATCAGAAACACCATCAACTCCAAAGGTACCATCTTGTGCCATATGACCAGCTGCTGCATTTAAATTGACACTAGGTAGATAGCCTGAAAAAGCAGTGTCGTAGCGGCTTTGTGAAGCTTCATACTGTAACTTACTCACTTTTAAGTCTGGTGAGTTCTCGAGTGCATGGAGGAGAAGCTCATCAACTGTATAAAGTTCTTTTGCCTGTAAACTCAGACTGAGTATAGCTATAGATAAACAGCTCTGTAGTATAGTTTTTTTCATTATATAGACTCCCTTCTTTGTATCTCTTCTTCAACATTAACAAACTTCTCACGCATAGTCTCTAGGAGCACATAAAGTACAGGAACAAAGAGTGTAGAGATAAATGTCGCAGCTATCATACCAAACATCAAAACAACTCCTATAGACTGCTGCGTTATGGCACCAGCACCCGTAGCAAACGCCAGTGGAAAAATACCAAACAAAAATGATAAAATAGTCATCATGATGGCACGAAAACGCAATGTTCCTGCGTTTATGGCAGCATCAATGATACTCACTCCAGACTCGCGTTGCTCTTTAGCAAACTCTACTATGAGGATGGCGTTTTTCGCTGCAAGTGCGACAAGGAGAACGAGACCAACTTGTGCAAAGGTGTTAAGCGGTATACCAAACCACTTTAGACCAGCGACAGCCCCAGCAACAACCATAGGCACAGAGAGTAAAATCATAAGAGGAAGTATCCATGACTCATACTGTGCAGAGAGAACAAGAAAAACAACAAGAAGTACAAAAATAACTACATATATCTGTGCATTTCCAGCGAGTGTCTCTTGATAACTCATACCTGACCACTCATAACCATAAGTGGCAGGGAGGACTCTATCTGCTATCTCTTGCATAGCAGCCATCGCATCACCAGAACTATAACCGGGTGCTGCTGCACCATTTATCTGG
The DNA here is from genome assembly GCA_027082875.1 of Sulfurimonas sp. GTDB lineage: Bacteria > Campylobacterota > Campylobacteria > Campylobacterales > Sulfurimonadaceae > Sulfurimonas. The sequence goes on from JALWTK010000046.1 coordinate 75,258, forward strand.
ATACTTCTGTACATATTAAAGTGAGTAAGGTTTTGTGGTCCTATCATCTTTTTTACTTGCAGTATCGCATCAAGAGGAATCATTTTGTCATGTACATTTTTAACAAAGAGTTTTGTGATATCTTCTTTGGAGCTTCTGTACTCTTTATCTGCTTGGATGAAAACACGAAACACCTTACCAAACTTTGTAAAGTCATTGACATAGACACTTCCCAAGTAAGTCTGCATAGTGGTAAAAAGGTCTGACATATTGACACCGAGTGCATTTGCTTTTTCTCTATCTATCACGATGTCATACATAGGATAGTTTGTGGCAAAAGTAGTAAAAGCATAAGCGATTCTTGGGTCTTTAAATGCACCCTTTATCATCTCCTCTGCATAGTGTTCAAAAGTATCTAAATCACCAGAGAGATAATCTTGGAGTCTAAAGTCAAATCCACCTACATTTCCAACACCGGGAATACCTGGCATATTAAACGCAGCGATATTGGCTTCACTGACTAGAGCAGTTTTCTGTTTTATCTGCTGGATGATACCAAAAACACTACTTTGTTTAGTCTGTCGTTCTTTCCAATCTTTTAATGAGACAAACATCGCAATAGCAGAGCCATCAAGTGAAGAGGTGATGATGTTGTAACCCTCAACACTTACAATGTTGTTTACTCCATCAATACCGTAAATAATCTTCTCAACTTTTTTGCCAAGCTTAGTAGTCTGAGCAAGGGAAGTGCCCGGTTTGAGATTGACCGAAACCATACATACACCCTTATCTTCAGAAGGCACAAAACCTGTTGGTGTGACACTAAAAAGGTAGTACATAAGGTAAAAGATAGCACCCATCACTAGAATCATAAAGTATCTTACTTTTATAAAAAAGGTAATGACTGTTTTATATTTTGCAGTAATAGCATCAAAAAGTATATCAAATTTTTCAAAGAGAATAAACTTCTTCTCTCCCTCTTTTCTGCGTTTTATGATGATGGCAGCAAGAGCTGGTGAGAGTGTCAGAGCATTAAGCGAAGAGACTAAAACAGCAAAGGAGATAGTAAGAGCAAACTGTTGATATAAAGCACCTGTAATACCCGGAAGCATAGACACCGGAACAAAAACAGCCACTAAAACTAAGGTAGTAGAGATAATGGGCCCAATGAGCTCTATCATAGATTTCTTGACAACCTGAGGCATAGTCAGTTCAGGTTCTTTGTACATGATGACCTCGACATTCTCAACAACTAAGATAACATCATCAACAACAATACCAATAGCAAGTATAAGCCCAAAGAGCGTTAAGAAGTTGATACTAAAACCACCAGCAATCTGCATAGCCATAAATGCCCCAATAAGTGAAACAGGAATAGCAGCAGCAGCAATAATAGTAGGTCTCCAAGAACCTAAAAATACAAAGATAATGAGGATAACAAGTGCTATAGCCATAAAGAGGTTTTTGACAACATTATTAATAGCAACCTCCACATACTTTGTTGTGTCATAAGGTACTGAGTAGGTAACACCATCAGGAAAACGGCTAGATAGGCGTTTCATAGTCTCTTCTATTTTTGTACGGATATCTAAGGCATTTGCTTCACCGAGTTGATAAACTCCTATGAGTCCTGCTGGTTTTTTTGCACTGATGGCATTCCAATCATAAGACTCACTTCCAAGCTCAATCCTTGCGACATCACTCAGGTGAACCAGTGAGCCATCCTTTTTATACTTGAGAACTATTTTTTCAAACTCTTTGACATCAGTTAATCTTCCCTGTGTAGTTAGAGTGAACTCCTGCTTCTGGTCTTTAAAAGTTGGGTTTCCACCTATCTTCCCTATAGAAGCCTGTTTATTTTGGCTTTTGACCGCGTTTATAACATCCATTGGCGTCATATTTAAGGCTTTGAGTTTGTCTGGGTTCAGCCAGATACGGATAGAGTACTTCTTCTCACCCATATTTTCAGCTTTACCAACACCCTCTATACGTTTGATCTCATCAAGAACATTGATGTTTACAAAGTTGGAAAGAAAGCTTCCATCGTAGCGTTTATCTCCACTGATAGCTATAAGACAGACTAAAGAGGGGCTTTTTTTATCGACGATAACCCCTTGTTGTGTTACTTCTGCTGGGAGAGATGCCGTTGCAGTTGAGACTTTGTTCTGTACATCAACTGCCCCTATATCTATGTCATAACCAGGTTCAAAGTAGACATTAATGTTACTACGACCACTTGATGTAGAAGAGGAGTCCATATATATGACACCCTTGATACCGTTGAGTTTATCTTCTAAAACACGAGTTACAGTGTCTTCAACTACAAAAGCATTTGCCCCTGTGTAGGTTGCACTTACATTTACTGTTGGAGGTGCTACATCCGGATACTCTGAGATAGGCAGAACAAGCATAGAGACAAGTCCACCGGTAATGATGATAAGCGAGATAACGATGGCTAATATGGGTCGCTTTATAAAGGTAACAGAAAACATCTTTTATTTAGCCTCTGGGATAAGCTTATTCTTTTTGAGTATAGCTTGAATTCCCTCTGTCTCAGTTACATCAGTCGCTATAACTTTACGACCCTCTTTGAGTTTTACAAGAGCGGAAACAGCAAGCTTATCACCATCTTTGATGCCCTCACGTACAGCTATATAGTACTTACTTGAATAGCCAGTCTTAATATCTGCACGTTTAAGTGTAGAGTTCTCATCTACGAGGTAAACATAAGAGCCAAGTTGGTCATTAAAAATTACCTCAGGAGGAATCATTAAAAACTCAAACTTGTCATTAAGAAAAAGGTTTATGTAAACAAAGGTACCGGGAAGGACTAAACCATCTTTGTTATTGATAGTTGCACGCATACTGATAGTAGAAGTGAGAGGGTCAACAGTGTTGTTTGAAAAGTCTACAAAACCATTTAGTCTTATCTTATCTTGGCTCCCTGCTACTTCTATGAAAACATCAGGTCTATCACTATCTCTATACTTGTTAAAGAGATGGACATCACTTTGAGAGGGCGAGAAGTAAGCATAAATAGGATCTGTTTTTACTATAGTTGTAAGGAGTGTTGATTCCCCTTGACCAACTAGGTTTCCTATGTCGACACGGCGAGCACTTACATGACCACTGATAGGTGCTTTAATGATAGTGTAGCTTAGTTGAAGTTTTGCAGAGTTTATCTTTGCAATATCGCCCGCTATAGCAGCTTGCAAACCAGTTTTTTGTGCTTGATACTGCTCGAGTGTCGCACGAGGAGCAAGTCCCTCTTCTACGAGAGGTTTGTATCGGTTTACGTCTGCCTCAGCAAGATCTAAAGAAGCTTCATCTTGTCTCTTTTTCGCTTTTGCAGCATTGAGTGCTGCTATATACTCAGTCTGCTCTATCTTAAAGAGTTTTTGCCCCTTTACAACTGCCTGACCATCTTTAAAGTATATCTTCTCTAATGTTCCAGAAACACGAGCACGAACATCTTGATCACTACTAGCCTTAGTAAGCCCCGTATACTGCTTCCAGATAGGAACTGCTTCTTTTTTTACAGTGATAGTGTTTATCTTAAGTGGAGGCGGTGCCTTTCTCGTTTGTTGTGGCTTGTCATCTGAACAGGCTGTAAAAAGTAGAAGAGAAGAAGTGAGAAGAGTAGTAAGTAGTTTTTTTGAGGTAAGCATAGTTTATTAAACCTTTTATTATTATTTAAAATATAAAAGAATTATAGCTAAAAGAGTTGAGAAAATTTTGTACTCTTTAATATCTCGCTAAATGGTAATAAACATTGTACCTGATGAGTGTTTTCTCTTTTGGTCTTGGGTAGCGGCTGTATGCATACTCTATAGTCTCTTTTGTTGTGTCATCTAGTACATAATAGCCACTTTTATTTAGGAACTTAAAGTCTGTCATATCTCCATTTGGATGGAGGTAAAACTCTACTACATTATTTCGGTTGACATTGAGATCACGAGGAAGATTTACTCTTGCAACTCGAGTGAGTACTTGCTGCGTTATACGACGCATAATCTCTTGGTTATCTATGATGTACTGCTGTTGTCCAGGTGTGAGTTTACCGAACTCTTCACCATAAAGCTCTTTAATGTCATTGTTTATACTACTTGCAGAGGCATTACTTTTTTTAGTGACTTTTTTCTCTTGTTTTGATTTGTCCTCAAACATCCATGCCATAGGATCCACTTTTATAGGCTTTGTTTTATTTACATCTTTTATCTTTTTTTCTATAAGAGGAATAAATGGTCTCGGTGATGGTATAGATTCGACTTTTGGTTTTGGTTTCACTTTTGGCTTTGGTGGTGTTTTTGGCTTGTTAAGTGTTGGTCTTTTCACGGGTTTTTTAGGTTCATATTTCACTGGTGGTCTATTTGGTTTGACTATTTTTTTAAGCTGTTTCCCCTTTGGCATAGGTGGGGCTATCTTTTGCGGTTTTGGTTTGTTCTTATTGAGTCCAGACTTTTTATGCTTTTTTGGTAACTCTTTGAGGCTTATTTTTATTTTTTCTTCTTGTTGTGGTTTTGGTTTTATCATCTCAGGAGAGAGGGTTACTAGTATCCAAAAAATAAGAAAAAAAAGGAGATGTATAAGAAGTGCTACAAGCAGAGCAAAGCTAGATCTATTCAAAAAGAAGTCCATTATATTTATTTTGAGAGATTATACCAAATGTATATTAATCCAACTTAGCTATAATAAGGAAAAATATTATAAAGGTCATTATTTATGAGTACTAACGCATCTAAAAAAGCATTTCAAGAAGCACAAGAGTTGATTCCCGGTGGTGTAAACTCACCAGTTCGTGCATTTAAAAGTGTAGGGGGAACACCTATCTTCATTAGCGAAGGGCAGGGTGCTTATCTTACAGATGTAGATGGGAACAAGTATGTTGACTTTGTACAGTCTTGGGGTCCGCTTATCTTTGGTCATCGTGATGAGGGTATAGAAGCAGCCGTTATTGAAGCTGTGAAGCATGGTTTATCATTTGGAGCACCTACAGAGGCAGAAACAGAGTTAGCAAAACTCGTAGTGAGCTTTTTTGACTCTATCGACAAGGTGCGTTTTGTATCTTCAGGAACAGAAGCTGTTATGTCAGCTATACGTTTGGCTCGTGGGTTTACCCATCGTGATGACATCGTGAAGTTTACAGGCTGTTATCACGGACACTCAGATGCTCTTTTAGTAGAAGCAGGTTCAGGTGCAGTTACTTTTGGAAACCCTTCTAGCCCAGGTGTTCCAGCAGACTTTACAAAACATACACTTTTGGCAGAGTATAACAACATAGAGTCGGTAAAGAAATGTTTTGCAGATTCAAACGACATCGCATGTGTTATCATAGAGCCAATAGCAGGAAATATGGGATTTGTTCCAGCAGATAAAGAATTCCTACTTGAACTTCGTAAGCTTTGCGATGATAACGGCACACTTCTTATCTTCGATGAAGTTATGAGTGGTTTTCGTGCAACTTTAAATGGTGCAGAGTCTATTACCGGTGTTATACCTGATATGCTTACACTTGGAAAAGTGATAGGTGGGGGTATGCCTGTTGGCGCTTTTGGTGCACGTGCAGAAATAATGGCAGAACTCAGTCCTGATGGTCCAGTCTATCAAGCTGGAACACTCAGTGGAAACCCCGTTGCAATGGCAGCAGGATTCGCATCGCTTAGTAAACTCAAACAGAATGCTCGTGTTATGGCAGTACTTGAAACTCGTGCAAAGAGACTTGTATCTGGTATGAGTTCAGCAGCAGCAGAGCAGGGTATCACTATGCAGACAGATGTAAGAGGAAGTATGTTTGGCTTTTTCTTTAACGAAAAACCAGTAAAAAACTTTGCAGATGCAGTGAAGAGTGATGCTGGGCTTTATGCTGCTTTTCATGCTGGTATGTTAAGTGAAGGTTTTTACTTTGCTTGTTCTCTTTACGAAACAGGCTTTATCTCTACAGCAATAACAGATGAGATGATCGAGCAGACTATAAACGCAGCATCGAAAGTCTTTAAGGCAATAAAAAATGGCTAACAGTTCTGATGAGATAAAAGAAGAACGTAAACCTCGTATAAAGCCCATCATAGAAGCAGCAGATAGCTTATCTCTTGGTATCTCTATGGTCGTGGCTGTTCTTATGGGTGTTGGTATTGGTTGGCTTATCAGAAGTCTTAGTGGTGTTGCTTGGACTTTTTGGATAGGTGTTGCTATCGGTATTGCCGCAGCTATTTTAAATGTCTATAAGGCCTACTCAAAACAGTACAAAGAGTTTGAAGAGTTAGCTAAAGAGCCACGTTATGCTATAAAAAAGCAGATTGATGATGAAGATGATGAGGACTATGGTGAAAAAAATTATTAGCATCATTGCAGTAGCTGAGGGCTTAGTTCTCGTTACTGCCATCTACTCAAAAGCACTTTTTGCAAATGTGCAAGTCGCTTCTCTTAGCTCATTTTTAGTTATAGTTGGTGCCTCTTTTGTATACAAATGTATGGTGGATGCTAAGGTAAGTAGCGAGAGCTATGAGCAAGAGAGAGATCTCCTTGATGAGATAGAGGATCCTCATGAACTGTATGAAGAAAGTAGCATCAATAACGCACCAGTCGAAGAGTTAAACTTAAAAGAGATAGTTAAAGAGGAAAAAGCGAAGATAAAAACTTTTAGCCTCAAAAGTATGAAGCATGGTGCGAGAGGAAGTGTCTCTGCATTTCGTATAGTACCTTATGTTTTTTTGATTTTAGGTTTTATTGCTTTGAAAAATAATGAAGTGCTAGAGTTAAAATTTTATTTACCTGCTTTACTTGTTGGAATTGTTTTAGGCTCTTTTGTAAGCTCTAAAATCTCCTCTTTAAGTAGTAAATAATTTCACTCTATTTCTTCCACTCTCTTTAGCTTCATAGAGAGCTTTATCTGCTTTGTTTATTGCTGATTCTAAACTATCTTCTTCATTATAATTTATCTCAGAAACACCAACACTGATGGAAAAATGAAATGTTATACCATCCTCTGCACTCATCTCTAGCATTGTGACAGCATGACGTAACTTCTCTGCTACTAAAACAGAATCACTGCTTCCTGTCTCTGGAAGGAGGACGACAAACTCTTCTCCACCCCATCTACTTACTATGTCACTCTCCCTAACGCTATATTTTAAAACTTTTGCAAGAGCGATAATTACATCATCACCAACCTTATGTCCATAAGTATCATTGACACTCTTAAACTTATCTATATCTAAAATCAGTACAGAGGTAGCTTTGGTGTTTCGTATATCCAGTTGCACAATCGTTTGAACAAGTTCATTAAAGTAGCGTCTGTTATAGAGATTTGTCATAGGATCTGTTGAGGCGAGACGTTTGAGCTCTTCTCTATAGTGTACCTCTTTGGTAACATCTATAAAAGACCAGAGGATAAAGAGCTCTTGCTCCTGCTGATTGATAGGATTTCCCTCTAGTTTCACCCAAAAAAGTGATCCATCTTTTTTCTTGTACTCAAGCTCTTCACTCTTGATAATACCCTCTTTTGTATGTATAAAATGTTTTCTATACTCTTCAAACTTCTCTTTACTTGGTGTAAGAGTCAAGGTCTGTTTTCCTAATATTTCCTCACTTGAATAGCCAAAGAGTTCTATAAATTTTTTATTTGCACGGATAATGATTCTATCTTTATTAACTACCATTTGCGGTATGGCATTGAGTTCAAAAAGCATATTCTCATTGAGTAGGAGATGCTCATATTTTTCGAGTTCTTTCTCTGAGAGCATTAGATTCATACTGTTTCCTCGTATAATTTCTTTTATGAGTAAGCTTTCTTTTTTTACCAAGAAATATTACTCTTTTAAGATTGAAGTACTAACTTCAAATCTTGTAACTATCACAGTCTATGACTAAAGATAAAACAACATTTTTTTCCTTATAGCAGGGTATGAGTTTTTATTTTGTATCTACTGACTACATCATTAAGCCAGTTGGTATCTTTAGTTGTTAATCACTTATTAAAAGCTGATGGGGTAGCTGTCTTTAGCACTCACATCATATAGATTAACGAGGC
>JALWTK010000047.1 GCA_027082875.1 Sulfurimonas sp.
CTATCTTAGCAGATACAGAAAGTGCCTTAATATCATTTGCGGGGTCGTATGTAGGCGATAAAATTAATGATTACAATACTAAATCTACAGAAGTGAAAATAGTAGAATCTGATAATGATGGTTTTTTCGGTAAACTAAAATGCTTTTTATTTGGATGTCCTAAGAGAACTATAACAGCAATTAAAGGAAATAACTATAGTTTTCCAGCTGATAGTGGCATTACAATGACTATGGCTGTTACAAATGGTGGGACTAAACCAAAAATAGATAGCTTTGAGCACTTTAGACTTTTGGGTATTCGCTCTGTTTATGGTGATGCAGCACAATGTAAGATAGGTAAAAAAGATTGTCTCTTCTTTATCTTTTGTAAAAAATCAACTTTTACTGTTACTCCAACAAGTCCTGTAACTGAAGAAAATGAAAAATTAAGTCCACAAGACTGGTTAAGTTGGTGTGATCGTTATAAAAATGATACGAGCTATCATTCTTTAGAAGATTTTTTTGGTAAAATATTTTCTTTTTTTAAAAAAACAACATATAGATGGGAAAGTGGATCTCGTGAAACAGAAAGTAGTTTGATTTTAGATCTCAAAAGAATTAAACTAGACAGAAACACACCAGGAACAAAAGTTCGTTATAAACTAATGAACACAAAATAAAGGAATCTGATGACAGTAGCATACGTATCAAGAGTCGATAAAGAGTGTTATGTAGACCTAATAGATGAGTTTACAAATGTAGAGAACTTTAGCCATATAGATGAGTTTATAAACTTCTATGCGGCTAGTCATAACAAAGATATTGTTCTTCTCTACAGAGTTGATAGCATTGAAGAGATTCAACTTCTTGATAACATTAACTTTAGAGATAACCTTTTTATCGTTGTTGTAGGAGAAGCGAGTGTTGAAGCTTCTCTTTTAGCAGGTAAAATAGGAGTAGATAAGTATATTGACTCAGCTACTCCAGATGTAGAGACTGTCAAAGATGCTATTAAGGCTTCTCAAACAGTTATAAAAGAGCGTCGTGGTGTGAGCAATATCTCTGTATTTACTGGTATTTCTGGTGGTGTTGGTACAACGACTATCACAATGAACCTTGCTAAAAATATGGCACTGAACAACTTAGATAAAAATGTACTCTTTTTAGACTTTGCTCATACTAAGGCTATCTCCAATCTTTTCTTTGATGTGATTCGTCCAAACAAAACTATCGCAGATATTCCAACACTTCAACAGCTCTCTATGGAAGATCTTTTATCTAATGGATTAGAAAAAGTAAATAACAACCTTTACTTTATCTCAGGTATTCAAAAGCATACAGATAAAGATGTACTTACCAAAGCTGATAATATACAAGCTTATTTAAGTTTCATTACTTACATAAAAGATAAGTTTGATTATATCTTTATTGATGTTGGAGTTTTTGAAGACTCTGATTTAGAGATAGATATTCAAGAACTTGCAGATAATATTTTTGTTATTACAGAGTTTAGTATTCCATCTATGGCAATTCTAAAAACATATATCAATATTATAGATAAAAGTGGTTGGTTTAATAAAACACATATTATCGCGAATCGTGCAGACTCTTTTGGTTCCGTGACTCAAGATGAAGCTACTAAAATTCTTAGTAAGGGTCTAAAACATAATTTTAAGATAGATTTTTCTCTTCCAAATGATGCTATGCACTTAAGAGAGTGTTGGAACGAAGCACAACTTGTATGTGATGTTTATCCTAGTTCCCCTTTTATTAAGAAGATAGAAGAGCTAGAAAACCATTTTTTTCATATTGTTGAAGATGAGACAGTAGCCCTTAAACATCAACTACATAAAAAAGAGACACTCTTCTCTAAGGTAAAACAATGGCTTTAAAAGAAAAGATAAAAGGGCAACAGCAACAAAATTTTGCTAATCATGGTGTAGAGAGTAAAGAAGTTTCATCAAACAGTGAACCTGAACTAGAGATGTGTACTGATCTGTGTTTTCCTTTGATATATAAAAATGAAGAGTATTATGAACTTGCGGGTACTATATACGATGCATTTTTGGAAAAGCTAAATATTACTACCGCCTTAACAGAAGAGATGATTCGAGAAGTTGTTCTTAAACATATCTCAGAGTTCTCTATACCAAAATCTTCGATAAAAAATGAGATAGCAGATTTTGTTATAGATAACTTACTAAACTATGGTCCACTCTCTACTATCATGCGTATAGCAGGCTCTGGACTGAATGATATTATTGTCAATACTAAAGATTATATTGATGTTATTTATGATGGTAAGACTATTGCTACTCCTTTTCGTTTTCGTAGTGAAGAAGATCTCAAGCATATCATCAACAGAATGCTACAATCTTCTAACAGAAAGGTTGATGAGTCTAGTCCTATCGCTTCTGCAAAACTTGCTGATGGCTCACGTATTGAGATTCAGATTCCTCCTGTTGCCGCAAATCTCGATAGAGATGGTAAGGCTGGGTCTTATGTGACTATCAGAAAATTTAGAGACATTCCACTTCTTTTTGAGTCACTTGTTGACTCTGATATGATAGACCTTAAAATAGCATACTTTTTACTTAAAGCTATTACTGGAAAACTCAACATCGTAGTCTCTGGTGGTACTTCAAGTGGTAAGACCACATTTTTAAATGCCATTACTCGTTTTATAGATGAGGGTGATCAACTCTTAACTATTGAAGATACAAAAGAGATGAAGCCTCAGTTACCTTGTCATGCTATTCGCTCTTTTGAAACACGCCCACCAAATGAAGAAGGAGCTGGGGAGATAAACATCGAGTCTCTACTTCGTACAGCCTTACGATCTTCTCCTCGACGTATCATTGTTGGGGAGTGCCGTGGTCCAGAAATCGTAACCATGCTAAACGCGATGAACACAGGTCACCCAGGTTCGATGACTACTATACATGCTGATGATACAAAAGAGGCGATAGTAAGAATAGAAAATATGTTTTTAGAAGCACGTCCAACAGCCAATATGACCTTTGTTCGTTCTCAGATTGTCTCTGCGGTTGATCTTGTTGTACAGATTGTACGTTTTCCTGATGGTAAACGCCGTATTATCAAAGTCTCTGAACCTGAGAAACGTATTGAAGAGAATGGTGTTGTCTCTATGCTAGATATCTTTGAGTTTGAACGCAATAAAAATGTAGAAAACCCTATGGACTCAAGTGGTTCGTTCAAGAGTATATCTGCCTCAACTCGTTCTATAGAAAAAATGCTCCATAATGGAGTAACCTTAGATAAACGTATCTTTAATAATGACTATGTAGTGACAAAAGAGATGCTAGTAGAAGAGCTTAAAGCTTTTCACCCAGAGCGTATGTGTGGGTGGAAGGCAAATTATATGTCTGAGATTATTAAATCTTCGTATACAACTGGTGGAAACCTAATTGAAAGATGGCCTAACCTAAGAAAATGAGCGAATTACAAATAGATATTTTACTTCTTTTTATCATTAGCTTTAGTGCTGTTGTGCTACTCTATATTTTTTATATTGAAATGAAGAGAGTAAGACATATTTCCATTATTAAAGAGATTATATCTTCAAAGTATGATGTAACAAATGATCTCCTTACAGAAAAAAAAGAGAAGATTGAAAATCAGAATATTCTCACAAAGATAGAAGATCTTATGGTCCGTGCTGGGATGAATTTTTCAGTTTATATCTTTATCATTATCTTTATTATATTTGTTTCAGTTGTAGGAGGTTCTTTTAGCCTTTTTTTAAGACACTGGTCTGGTTATGTGATAGGAATCCCTTTTGCCTTTTTCACTTTTAACATGATTTTACAAGGAATCATAACAAGAAGGAGAAAAGAGTTTAATAGACTCTTAGCGGTTGCTATAGCTGTTTTAGTTAAAATGATGAAAAATGGTATAGGGTTTGAGCAAGCGCTGACTAAGTCTGTAGAAGTTTCAAGTTCAGCGATGTTTAAAGAGCTTTTTAATGGCTTCTTTAAAGAAAAAAATGCCATAGGTGAAGAGGAGGCTTTTAACCATCTCAATAAAAAAGTACACTCTAAAGAACTTGCTATCTTTGCCCTTGCGATAAAAATAGGTCGTGCTAGTGGTGGTCAGTTTTCTAACACTTTAGAAAAAGTGGAAAAGACCATTAACTATCGTAAAAAGATGCAAGAAAAAGTTGATGTTGTTACTCGTGAAGGAAGTTTTGGTTCTTACATCGTTGTAGGAATTGCTGTCTTTTTATACTTCTCATTAAACGGTAACTTTGATGGTAAACTCCATACTTATTTTATGGAATCTGAGTGGGGACGTTTTCAACTTCTTGGTATTGCACTATGGGTGTTTACAGGTATGATTATAAATAAAATGATTACAAGGGTCGATAAATGATAGAAAATATCCTATATTTATTTATGATCTTATCTGGACTTCTTATGATAGCATTAGCAGGAAGATATGCTCTTATTGCATATCTCCATAGTAAAAGTATTGCTAATATATTTGATGTTGAAGACAATGCTCTTCTTGGTATAAATGAGAGTAAAAGAAAGGCTGAGTTTAAGCTAAAATTACAACGTGCTGGACTCAAGCAAAAAGATATAAATGAGATAGGCATAGCAGCTGTTTTAGCAGGTGCTTCTCTGATTTCTCTAATATTTATTATTGACTTTGATCCTTTGATTGAATATTTTATTATCTTTTTAGGTCTTATGATACCAATTTTTATGCCACTTCTTTACCTAGATGAACAGGTAAAAGCAAGAATAAAACGTATTGATAACGATCTTGCTATTTTTATTGACCTTCTTATCATCATACTTGAAGGTGGTGGTGGTCTTAACAATGCTATAGATAAGGTCACGACAGATGGAAAGACAGTTCTAGGTAAAGATCTTTTACATGAGTCTAGTATGTTTAAGTATGAGTTTATTACTTATGGTGGTGAGGTGGCTTATGCAAACTTGGCGAACAGAACAGGTTCTGAAGCTATTGCAACTATAGTTGGTTTTATGAAGCTCTCTGAAGAGACTGGTATCGGGGTAAAAACTATCTTTGAAAACCAGTCAGAAGAGATAAAAGCAAACGAACTTTTACAGGTTGAGAAAAAAGCAGCGACTATGAACATAAGTTTAACATTTACAATGTTTATTTTTATCATCCCAGCAGTTATCGCAATGATAGCATTTCCAATGTCCGCTGGGGCATTAATAAGTGGATTTTAACTAAAGGAGTTTTATGAAAAATAGAAAAATGAGATTAATAATTGGGATGCTGATAGGTTTAGTGATCTTTTCATCATCAGTCGCATTATTAATGTACACGAAAATTGGTAAGCAAGAGACAAAAAATGCCTCTTCTGTTGAAGTCTATGTTGCAACAAAACATATTAGTCGTGGAGATATGATTGAAGCAGATGATTTAGTAAAAGCTCCAATACCTAAGAGCTACTTAGCATTTACTCCTTTAACTGCTAGTGAGATTATTGGTCGATATGCAACAGTAGATATTTTTGCAAAAGAACCGATGCGAAAAGAGAAACTCTCTCTTAGCAAACCAATAGATAAAAGTATTGTAGCGACGAAGGTAACAAAAGTCACGGAACCTAAGAAAGAAAAGATTATTGATAAGAGTTTTGTTCCAGATACTCTTACTGTTTCTCTTTCTCTTTTTAGCAATATCGATAGTAGTTTAAAAAAAGGTGATTTTATTGATATTATATCTGTGTTAAGTACAAATGGTACAAGATTTAAGACAAAGTATGTAGTACTGCATGTGCCTATATATACCTTTGTCAGTAATAACTCCAAGGTGGGTACTTACCGCTTTAAAAGTGGTGAAGCAATGGCCGTTGCAGACTCTATAGTTTTTGAAATGAAACCAAATGAGATAAAAAACTTTCTCAATATGCACTATACAACGCAGGGTCTCAATGCAAGAAGAGTTTTAGCTAATCCTGGTAACAGAGGTCAGTTATGGATGGTGAAGTGTAGTAATGAGACAGATGCTAGTCTCTCAAAAATAAAAGAGCGTATGATGGTTGATCATAAGCAAAAAGTCATTAAGCGCAAACGTAAGCAGAATAAAAATCCGGTAAGTATCTCTTATGAATAAAAAAAGTTTGAGAAACTCTTGGCGCAAGGGAGATATGGGATTAGGACAGATCGCTGCTGTACTGCTCGTTGTCCTTCCGACATTGGCATTTAGTGTGACATTTTTAATAGCATACTGGAATGTAATGCAAATAGATTATAAGTTAAAACTTATTGCAAATATGAGTGCTGATTTTTACAATTCAGTTGAAGATACTTCGGCTATTGATACAACATTGCAAAGTAAACTTTTAAGTAATGCTGGAAAATTGTGTCCAAAAGATACATCACTTGTAGTTAGTAAATCAGGTAATGGTGCTACAAGTGGTGTTATTGATCTATATGTTGAATACACAACACCAAATACACGTTACTTTGGTAACAAGAAAATGACGACTGCAATGCATACTTATTCGTACAATGATCAAAATTTATCTGTTACATTAACTTGTAAATAAAGGGAAAAAATGAAAAAAATAATACTATTAATGAGTCTCATTGTTGGCTTACTTGCAAATGATGTAGTTGTCTTTAAAAATGAGTATCATGTGCTTAAGCTAGATAAAAAAGTAAGAAAACTTCTTATCGGTAACAAAGAGATGATAAATGTTTCTTTACTCAGTGCTCCGAGTAATCGTGGAACTACATTAAAAATATTTGGTAAGAAAACTGGAAATACTTCTATTCTTATTAAAAATAGAGATGGAAGCATTATCAATTATCATGTTTATGTAAATGAGAACTTAGGTTTTGTGCAAAAAATGATAAATATGATTGAACCATCACTCAAGCTGAGTAAGGTAGGTAAAAGTTCTACTGTTATAAAAGGTAGCTTTAAAGATCCACATAACAAAAAACGTATATATGCAATTCTTGCAAATGCGGGTATTGATCTTACTAAATTAATGGATTTAACTGAGACTAAAGAAGTTAATAAAATGGTTCGTACAAAACTTTATTTAGTAGAGATTAACAACCAAAAAGCAAAAGATCTTGGTGGTATTACAGGTATGAGTTTTTTTAATAAGTACTTAAACTTACAAGTAAATCCTAGTGCTGATAATGGTGCAACATTTAGTGGATGGCTTTTGAATCAGACTGGGAGTTTTACTTCTCAGACAGGGACTTCTATCACTGCTACACTGAACTTTCTTCAAAATAGTGGTATAGGAAAGATCTTGGATGATACTGTACTTATGACTACTGAAGATAAAAATGCTAGCTTTCGTGTAGGTGGTGATGTCTATATTCCTATAGGTTTGACACAAAACCTTGGTTTCGCTCCTACTATTCAGCTTGAAAAGAAAGAGTATGGTCTCTTTTTAACACTTAAAAGTCAGTTTATGGAAAAAGATGGCTATATGCATATAAATGTAGATATCGAAGATAGTGAGTTTGATACAAACAAAGATCATGATGTGCAATTAGGTGATAACATATCTGTTCCTTCATTTATAGCAAAAAATATTAAGACAAATGTTGTTGTAAAATCAGGACAAGTGATAGCACTTGGTGGACGTCTTCATACTGAAGATATAGAAAAAGAGGAAAAGGTACCTTTCTTAGGTGATATTCCACTTCTAGGTGAACTCTTTACACATACTGTCTCCGGTACTAAAGCAAATGATTTACTTTTCTTTTTAGTTCCTGAGATTGTTGATGCAAATAAAGAGATAGATGATACTCATTTTTATAAAGACTTAAAAAAACAGGCTGCTGTATTTCATGAAGATGCTACAGACTTAAATGATACAGAAGCTATTAAGGGTGATGATAATTCTATGGTTGTTCATAATGATACTCCAGAAGATAAAGTTGTAGCAAAAGATACCGATGATACACTTATGGTTATTGAAGTAGAAGATGATGCGACTGATGAAGCAAACTCTACAAATATTTCTAAAGAAATAGTGCTACCAGTGAAAAAAGCCCCAGTAGTTGAAAAACCTAAAAAAACTGAAGTAGAGAAAAAAACTTTTCCTGAAAAAGCAACAAAAAATGTGCTATATAGTGTTTCTACAGATAAAATATTTTTACGCTCTAAACCATCGGATGGGTTAGAAAAAACTGTTTGGAAAAAAGGTCATAAGTTTACAGTGAGTGAGAAAAAAATGGTCAATGGTACTCCATGGTTCAAAGTTGATAAAAACTGCTACAAAGACTGTGAGAAAGAGAGTAGGGAACTTTGGATCTCTGGTAGATTTATAGAAAAAACTATAAGTTTTATTAATAATGAAAATCAGGAAAAATAATTTGCATTCTAAGCTAATAATAGGTATAATTGCTTATATTAAAATAAAAAAGGAAAATGATGAGAAATCTTTTTAAACGTCTAAAGTCACAAAAAGGTATGAGTGGGGTTCTAGTAGCTCTTTTATTAGTAATCGTTGGTGTTGGTCTTGTTGCTGGTGTAAATACTTATATGAAAAATGCTTCTAATAATATTCAAAATGCAGCTGATACTGCAGTTACAAGTGCAATTAATAATACTAAATAAAAGTAGCTGTTAATAAATATCACTTTCTCATTCCCATTATTTCATGGGAGTGTATATAAAACTTCTATCTTACTACAAAATAGAAGTTCCCATTAAAAACACATAATCTTTTCCAGTTATAGTCACACGAAATTTCTTCTGTTGCAGATACTTCTTAGAAAAAATTACATCCTTATATAAAAGTCCCATTTCAGAAAAAGCATAGTTTTTTACTCTAGCCCCATAAACCATCTCTCCATCTATCCATCGACAGTTCGGAAATCCAAGTATCATAGCACCACTGCGTTTGAGTTGATTTTGGACTAGAGACATTAGAAGTTTATTAAACTCCAAGTTTGAACTCTGCAGAGTTCCTATGCTGATGATTAAGTCAAATTTTTCAAGTGCTAATTTTTCTAGTTCATTTATATCTGCTTGAATAAATTTTATATTTGTATACTCTTTAAACTTCTCTTGTGCAGACTCTATAGCTGAAGAGCAATAGTCTATGCCTACGAGTTCTAAACTCTCAAAGTCTTCTGCTACCTCTATGATGGCTTGAAATTCATCACCACTATTGATCCCAAGATTGAGTATACGTACTCTTGTATCTATTTTGACATTTTTAAGAGCTTGAAGGTAGTAGTAAAGATAGGCTGCTTCTTCATTTTTATGGATGAGTGAAAAGATAGAGTCTTTACCGTATTTTTCTTCTTTATCAGCACTCTGCTTATGAAAACTGACATCACTATTAAGCTTTTCATACTTTATTATTACGAAATACTCATCTACCATTAGAGGAGTAAGCATACGACACTGGAACTGTTGTGCCAAATCTAGCCATGTTTTATAACCTCTATAGATATACTCATGTAAGTCAATAATGACAGAGTTACCATTGTATGTAGAACTACTATAATCAGGGTTAAGTACTTTAAAGCTAATGCTCTCTTTAGATGAGAGCTTTTTAAGTTGAGTCTCTAAAAAGGGGATAATTTGTATCATTGGGGTTTGTGAAAAGTTTTGCATAAAAGAATTATACTTAAAAATTGACTTTATAGAATGCAATTACTGTTCCAACTTTGAAATTTACTCTTTTTCTTACATTACTTTCAGTTTATTTTCCCTACAATATTGCCATGAGAATAGATAAATTTTTAAATGCAGTAAATATTACTAAACGCAGAAGTATCGCACAAGATATGCTTGCAAACAAAGTGGTGTGTATAAACGATGTTGTTGTCAAAGCGAGTAAAAATGTTGCTCTTGGAGACACTATAAAGATAAACTATCTGGAGAGTGTAAAAAAGTATGAGGTACTTCAGTTACCTACTACAAAGTCCACACCGAAATCTCTTCAATCAGAATACATTAAGGAGCTTTCATGAACTATGAAGAATCAAGAGTAGCCTTTACTTCACTCTTTGCTCACGAGATGAGTGATGTAAAGATGCGGGAGTTTTTAGTAAGTATGCAACTAAATGAAAATACATCGACAGAGTCAATAGCTGCTGCAGCAGAGGTTATGCGAGCGAACGCTATTGCACTCCCTATAGATGAAGTTACAAGAGAGAGAGCTCTTGACATAGTGGGGACAGGTGGAGACAAGATAGGCTCTTTTAATATCTCTTCAACTACAGCACTCCTTGTTGCTTCATGTGGAGCAACAGTTGCTAAACATGGAAGCCGCTCTATCACTTCAAAGAGTGGAAGTGCAGATATGTTTGAAGCTCTTGGCGTTCGACTAGACTTAAGTATAGAGCAGAGCGCAAGACTTTTAGAAGAGAGTGGTTTTACTTTTATGTTTGCACAGAACCATCATCCTGCTATGGCGTTTATCATGCCTGTACGCAAATCTATACCAGAGAAGACTATCTTCAACATCCTTGGACCCCTTACAAATCCTGCGGGAGTAAAAAAGTCTATGCTTGGTGTATTTGATAAGGCTTTTGTTCCTAAGATACTTGAAGCACTTAAGATAAATGGTGCAACTTCTGCAATGGTTGTGAGCTCAGAGGAGGGGATGGATGAGATTAGCATTAGTGGTGTTACTCATGCTGCTCAACTTCGTGATGGGATAACTCATGAGTTCATCATAGACCCACAAGAGTATGGCATAAAAAAGATGCCACTCAAAGCCATAATTGGTGGCGATGCAAGAGAAAATGCATATATCTTAACTCAGATATTTGATGAGTCAGCTACAGATGCACAACGTGACATAGTTCTCATAAATACAGCAGTTTCTCTAATGGTAGATGGTCTTGCTCGTGATATACAAGATGGGCTAGAAATGGCGAGAGAAGCTCTTTCTAACAAAAGAGCAAAGAAAAAACTCAAACAGATTATTGAAGTGAGTCAAAAATTATGATGGTCTCTTATACTTTAGGAGAAGATAACCTTCTACCTGTTGTCTCAAAGTTTGGAAGAAAAATAGCTGGTGGTGTAGTTATTCTTCGAGGTGATTTAGCCGCTGGAAAAACTACACTTGTTAAAGCTATAGCCAAAGCGATGGGAATAGAAGAGAGTGTTACTTCTCCAACTTTCTCTTTGCAACAGTGTTACGGTGAGAAGATATACCACTATGACCTTTACAACCATGGACTAGATCACTTTATCTCTTTAGGAATGCTTGAGGAGTTAGAGAAAGAGGGTCTTCACTTTGTAGAGTGGGGCGATGAGGCACTTCAAGAGCTTTTAGAAGATGCAGGTATTCCTGTAACACTCATAGAGATTCAAAAAGTCGCAGATGATAAACGCGAGTATAAGGTGACTTATGCACACACTTAAAGCAGTAAACCTTAAAAAAAGAATTAAATCTCTTGAGATAGTAAAGGGCATGAGTTTAGAAGTCTCCAGTGGTGAAGTAGTAGGACTACTCGGGCCAAATGGTGCAGGAAAAACTACTACTTTTTATATGATATGTGGACTGGTAGAAGCGAGTGATGGAGAGGTCTTTTTCGATGGAGAAAACCTCTCAAATATGCCCCTACATCAACGTGCTATAAAAGGTATAGGCTACCTTCCTCAAGAGGCGTCTATCTTTAAAGACCTTACTGTTGAAGATAACCTTATGGTTGCTGCACAAGTAGGTATAAAAGGCAAAGAGGCACAGATGAATAGAATTCAAGAACTTCTTGAGATGTTTAACATCGAACCAATTCGACACCGTAAGGGTATTAGTCTCTCTGGTGGAGAGCGTAGACGTGTTGAGATTGCTCGGGCACTGGTCAATGAACCGAAGTTTTTACTTCTTGATGAACCTTTTGCGGGGGTGGATCCTATCGCTGTAATGGATATTCAAAATGTTATAAAACAGTTAGTCTCCTATGAGATCGGTGTTTTGATAACAGACCATAATGTTCGTGAAACACTCGATGTATGTGATCGTGCTTATGTTATTAAAGCTGGTGAATTGCTCGCAAGTGGTACAAGTGATGAGATAGGGCAAAACGAAGATGTTCGTAAGCACTATCTTGGCGAAAACTTTAAGCTCTAAGGGTAAAGATGGCAGCCCTAAGACAGACTCAGAGTGTAGAGACAAAACATAAACTCTCGAATACTCTAAGAAATTGGTTGCCGATACTACACTCTTCTCTCTCTGATCTAGGTGAGGCTATGGCTCCCTTTGTTGAGGCAAATCCTGTTGTTGAAGTAGAGTCTGGATATGAAGAAAATTTTGAATCTAAGATTCCTAGAAAGCTCATTTCTCGAGCTGTTAGTAACTCCAGAACAGAGCAGATAGAAGCACTGACTATTCAACATCGCACACTCTACGAAGTTTTAGATGAACAGCTAGAAGCTCCTCTCTTTCCCACACCTATATCTCAAGAGATCTCTTATTATGTAGTAGCTAATCTTGATGAGTTTGGTTTTTATGAGGGAAATACAGAAGAATTCTGTCAAAATCATGCTATAGATGAGGCATTTTTTGAGAAAACTCGTCTGCGTTTTGCTCATGTAGAACCTGTGGGTATAGGAGCGAAAGATCTTGCAGAGTGTTTTTTGTTTCAACTCGATAGTTCTGAAATCAGTGATGGGGCTTATAGTTTAGCTGTAGCGATCATAAATGATATGCAGGCTATTCATAGTTATGCAAAAGAGGAATACTTTAGTGAAGTTATGCATGTTTTAGGTACCTTTAAAAATCCTCCAAATATAGAGTACCAAGAAAAATCGGCACAGATAGTACCTGACTTGATGATCTACTTCGATGCAGATGAAAATATTGAGGTAAAACTTAACGATGCTTACTATCCAACTATAAACATCGATACAAATTATGCAGTAGAACATGAGTTTATTTCTCAGAAGATAAAAGAGGCAAAGTCTTTGGTCGATGCACTAGATATGAGAAAAGCAACACTCTACAAGGTAGGGCTGATGATAGTTGAGTATCAGTATGAGTTCTTTACAGGTGGGCAGATCATGCCACTCACTCTTAAAACACTCGCAGATGAATTTGGACATAATCCCTCTACTATCTCAAGAGCAATAGCGAACAAATACATAGCCTGTGATCGTGGTACTTTTGCTATGAAAGAGTTTTTTACTACCGCTATAGATGAAGATGTAAGTAACGCGGCTATCAAAGAGTATCTTATCTCTTTAGTAAAAGCAGAAAGTAGAGAAAAACCTCTCAGTGATATGAAACTACTAGCACTAATAGAAGAGAAGTTTAAAGTGAAGATGGTAAGACGTACTATAGCGAAGTACAGAAAACAGCTTAATATTGCCGGCTCTAGTGAACGTAAGAAGCTTTATAAATTGAACACATCTACTTAAACACAAAAAACTTATTGAGTAAAAATGAGTTGATAGCTACAAGTACAGTCGCAATAGCTCCTGCCGTGTAATGAGTGTAGTTAAGGTGAGAGAGTAGATAGATAATTAATATATTAAGAGCTGTATTGAGAAGGGTAAGGAGTAAAAACTTGAGAAGAAGATTTCTCTTTTCATTATAAAAAACATACTTACCAAAAGTTTTAAAGCTAAAAAACATAGCGACTAAAGTTGCTAATATTACAGAAACTATATAACTAAAACCTAGATAAATTAGAAGAGCATAGAGAGAGTAGTAAAAGAGAGTATTTACTACTCCAATAAGTATAAATTTATAGAGTTGAAGCACTTTAAAACTTTTGATTTAATCTTGAGAGTTCAAAATTTTCTCTATGCTGTCTTACGATAGTGTCTAGTAAAAAACCTATAAAGAGTGACATCATGGAGATAAGCATAAGTCCTACCGCTAGGATAGCTGAGGGTACTTTGTTTATGTAGGAAGTTTGGATAAACTCAACTATAACAGGTCCACCTGCTAAAAGAGAGAGAAGAAAGAAAAATACTGCAAAGTATGTGAAAAATGTGAGTGGCTGATAATCTTTAAAAAGCCAAAATATTGTTTTAAGAATTTTAGCCCCATCACTAAAAGTATTTAACTTTGAGACACTTCCTTCTGGTCTATCTCTGTAGTCTATATCTACTTCTTGTATTCTAAAACGCTTATCAAGTGCATGCATACTCATTTCAGTCTCTATTTCAAAACCTCTGGAGTGAATAGGAAAGTGTTTTACAAAGTCTCTGTTAAATGCACGAAAACCACTCATAATATCTTTGAGGTTTTCCTCATAAAGTCTGTTGATTAGGTTTTTTACAAGATTATTACCAAAATTATGAAAGTTACGAGAGTTTTGGTTTTCATAGCTACCATTTGAGAGGCGGTCTCCTATGGTCATATCTGCTTTGTTATCAACTATGGGTTTTATAAGTGCATGCACATCACTAACTGGATAAGTGTCATCCCCATCTACCATAACATAGATATTTGCCTCTATATCCATAAACATAGCACGAACTACATTACCCTTACCTTTTTTTGGAACATTGACAACTATAGCACCAGCATCTTTTGCTATGCTCGCTGTATTATCTGTTGAGTTGTTGTTGTAGACATATATGCTACTCTGTGGGAGTTCTGCTTGAAAATCTTTAATCACTTTTTTTATGGTGAGTTCTTCATTGTAACAAGGTATAAGGATAGCTACTGTATTACTCATTTGTTTCCTTTTGAAATAAAATCTTATTATCAATGATGAGGATAGGTTTTATCCCAAATGCATTGAGTTTTTTTAGGGAGAGAATTTGTTTTTTGTTTGTAAGTCTATGAAAATAATATTTTGCACCTGTAAAAACTAAGAGTGCATTGAGCTCTTTTTCGTTAACCCCTTCTTCTTTCATCATTCTAATGTAAATATCTTTCATTTTCTCATCTCCTTTAAACCAACCTATAGAACAACTCGGAACAAACTTTAGTGTTGGGTTGAGATAGAGTGCATCATATATATCACCTACTAATCCATTGATTAAAATCGTTTGATTTGTAAATGTTTTATCCTTAAAATAACTTTTTGCCTGAATACTTTTTGTGTAATCATACTCTTGAAAGAGGAGGGCATACATAAAAATAGTATAGAAAAGAGCAGGAACTATAAACACTGTTTTATATTGAACAGACTTGAGTATATGTATAAATGTATAGATATAATAAAGAATTTTTCTTGAGAAAAGAAAATGTAAAATCAGTTTTGATTCATTAAAAAGATAGAGGAAAAAGAGTGCTTGAAGTAAGAGGGTGTATCGCATCTGTCCCAACCATAAGGGAGACATAATGAGTAAAAGAAGAGCGATAGGCTGTTGCTTAAAGTACGAGTAGTATTTATAAAGAAGAAAACCTGCTACACTCCAGATACTGATAACTAAAAGAGGATAGTTGAGCTTTCCTAAAATGGCAAAATATGTCATGCCTTCTGAGACTTCTAATCCTTCTCTGAGAGTTCTGTCATGTAAGATATAGTCTAGTGTTTGAAGATAAAATTCCCCTCCATTGTAAAAATGCCATGCAAGTCCAAGTAAAGAGCCAATAAAAAGGGCAGTAAGTGCTTTGTAGTTTTTCAGGGCAATGTAGAGCAAGCCCATAGAACCTGTATATAAAAAGAAAAGATAGTAGCTAGGTGCATACAAAACAGTGAGTAAAAAGAGAAAAAAAGGCTGTCTTGGAAGAAGAAGTGCTGCCATTAAAAAGAGTCCAGAGAGTAAGTCTGGTCGAATATTTATGTACTTAGCACTTGAAAGAAGTGTGATGCTTATAATGACAAAGAGTAATAAAGGAGTTTTTTTGAAGTCTGAAAATGTGACTAAGAGTCTATCAAGAAGAAGCATGAAGAGAAAAAGTATGGTCGTATTTATAGCAATATGCACCGTCTCATAAGAAAAAAAGAGAAGATAAAACTCAATGATCTTATGCCAAACAAACCAAGGGTCATACTCTTTAAAAAAAAGAGAATGTGGAAAAACTTCTCCCCAGGAATGCATAATCTCTGGATGTGCTGCAAAAGCAATATGTCTTAGTCCATCATCTGAAGTACTAAGCCCTGCAAAGTGGGCAAAAAGTATAGCTGTTAGAAAATAGATAGCTACTCTAAAGTAGTTGGAATTAAAAAAATGTGTTTGATTTTTAAATAAAAAGTCCAAAGAAAACCTTACATAATATATTTGTTAAAATTATACTCAGATTAACTATTAGTTTGATTAAGTTTAGAACTTTAAATTTTTTCGCTATAATCCCAAATAATAAATTAAATAACTTACGAGGTATTATTATGGATGCTTGTGAATTTCCTACTATAAATTCTAATAAAGAAGAGATAAAAAAAATATTTGACACGGTTAAAAGTATAGCTGTTTTAGGACTTTCCCCTGATCCCGAGAAAGCTAGCCACAGAGTGGCAAAGTACTTACAAGAAGCTGGGTATAAAATCTATCCAGTGTATCCTAAAGAAGAGAGTATACTTGGTGAGAAAGTTTACCGCTCTCTTGCAGAGATTCCTGATAGTGTCGATATGGTAAATATCTTTAGAAAACCAAATGCACTTGTGCCAATCGCAGAGGCTACTATAGCTCGTGGCGATGTGAAAGTATTTTGGGCTCAAAAAGATATAGTAAACAACGAAGCCGCAGAGATGGCTAAAAAAGCTGGGATGATGGTTGTACAAAACCACTGTTCTATGGTTGAACATAGAA
The DNA here is from genome assembly GCA_027082875.1 of Sulfurimonas sp. Lineage (GTDB taxonomy): Bacteria > Campylobacterota > Campylobacteria > Campylobacterales > Sulfurimonadaceae > Sulfurimonas. The sequence continues at coordinate 16,627 of JALWTK010000047.1, forward strand.
ATTTATAATATAAAAAATAGGTAACTCATTTGTTAAATCTAAAAAAAATATATGAAGCACAAGAACGCATTAAAGGTGTAGCTATTGAAACGCCACTTGCCTTTGCCCCTTATCTTAGTGAACTCTCTAGTAGTGAGGTTTATCTCAAAAAAGAGAACTTACAAGTTACAGGTGCCTTTAAAATCCGTGGTGCTTACAATAAAATAGCTTCTTTGAGTGATGCTGAACGCAAGTGCGGTGTTACCGCTGCAAGTGCTGGTAATCATGCACAGGGTGTAGCCCTCTCTGCAAGTAAGTTTGGCATAAAAGCTGTTATCGTGATGCCTGAGTCAACGCCACTTACAAAAGTAAATGGTGTGAAGCACTATGGTGCGGAAGTTATCTTACATGGTAGCAACTATGATGAAGCCTATGCACATGCCTTAAAGTATAGCAAGCAAAATGCGATGACCTTTGTGCATCCTTTTGAAGATGAAGAGGTTATTGCAGGGCAAGGTACAGTCGCGTTAGAGATACTTGAGAGCTGTGAAAATCTTGATGCTGTTATTGTCCCTATTGGTGGTGGTGGACTTATCGCAGGTATGAGTGCTGCTCTTAAAGAGAAAAATCCTAAGATAGAAGTGATAGGTGTAAGTGCTAGTGGTGCTCCTGCGTTTAAAGAGTCTTACGAGAAAAAAGAGCCTATAGACAGTACTAGTGTGAGGACTATTGCTGATGGTATAGCTGTTCGTGATACATCAGCAGTAACTCTTAAGTATGCACTGAAAAATGTCGATAAGATTATCTCTGTAGATGATGAAGAGATCGCTAGTGCTATTCTCTATCTGCTAGAGAAACAAAAACTTGTTGTTGAGGGTGCTGGAGCTGTTGGTGTGGCTGCACTTCTTCATCATAAGCTCGAGTTTTTAAAGGGCAAAAAAATTGCCATCGTGTTAAGCGGTGGAAATATGGATGTTACACTTCTTTCAGTTATCATAGAAAAAGGACTTTTAAAGTCTCATAGAAAAATGAATGTCACGGTTACACTTGTGGATAAGCCTGGCTCGTTGATGTGTTTTACTCAGATACTAGAAGAACTGAGTGCAAATATCGTACATATCTCTTACGATAGAACTTCTATCTCCCTTGACTATGGAGATGCAAATGTTACTGTACATATGGAGACTAAGGGTAAAGAGCACCAAGAAGAGATAAAAAAAGCTCTCAAATCTGAGGGATATTTAAGGGAATGCTAGGACATGAAAGTTGTAAAAAGTAAAGGTGTAAACAAGGCAGTTATCCTTTTAAAACTGCTCGATGATGATAAGCTGATAGTTGTTGATGAAGAGACAACAATTCGCTACTTAGACAATGAAGACTTTGGAATGCTTGGTGGGTTTAAAGTAAATGTAAAACATGAGTACTATAAATCTTCGGTTGTAGCATTTAGTAATGATGGTCACTACTTTGGTTCATTAACTGCTGATCATAAAGAGTCTCGTTTTTTCAATGCTCAAACGAAAAAGCTTATTGGTCGAGTTGATAGACATCATGGTGAAGCTTCTTGTCTTGGTATAGATCCCCTAAATCGGTATTTTTTTTCTTGTGGTGATGATGGTAAAACATTTGCTATTGATATTAAAAGTGGTAAGCTTGTTTTTACTCTTCCTGCTCATGTAGATACAGTTAATGACATTGCCTTTAGTAAAAATGGTAACTGGGTAGCGACCTGTAGCTATGATAGAAAAGTCTCTCTCTTCTCTTTAGTTTCTATGTCTGCAAAGGTACACCTTAAAGCACATGCCTCTGCCATCATCAAGATACAATTTCTTACAAAAAATAGACTAATCAGTGTAGATAAAAACTCATCAGCAATTATATGGAACCTCTCTACGGGTAAGGTAATAGAGCGACTTCAAGGGATTCATGATGAGATACGTCAGATCGTAACAAGTGAAGATGATAGATTTCTTTTCATAGGTACAGCTCTTGGTTACGTACTTCTTTATGATCTTCAAAGCTATGAACTTCTCTCCTCTAGATACATTAAAATTGCTTCCCCTATTACAGCTATGGAGTTTGATAATAAAAATCATGCACTTCTTATTGGAACAGATGATGGATTTATATTTACATATAATATCTATGAGGGTGAAGAGAAACTCAAAGAGTATCTTCAACTCAAAAAGTTTGAGCAGATTCAGATAGAAGCAGAAAACAATCCAGTTTTAGCAACTACAAAAATTTACAAGTTAGTAGATGATCTTTGGGAAAACACACTTAAAAAAGTAAAAATTGCACTGCAGAAGCAGGATAAAGAGACAGCGATATTACTCTTTAAAAATTTTAAAAATATACCTGCTAAAAATAGTATTATTCAAAAAATTATGAATGAATATGCAGAGTTTCCGAAATTTGAAAAGCTTGTTAAAGAGAACAAACTTTCACTTGCTTACGGGATTGTAAGAGCACATCCAGTTTATAAAGACTCATCACTCTATAAGGCATTAGAAAAAAGATGGAAAAATGATTTTATCAAAGCACAAAAGTATATTCTTGATCCAAAAACAGTAGAAAAAGCAAAAGATATTTTCACCCCCTATCGAGGTATAAGTGAAAAAACAAAACTTATACAAGAACTTCTTACGAAGGGAGATATCTATAAAAGATTTCGTGTCGCTGTTGGACAAAAAGATTTTATAAGTTGTTTTGAGTTGATCAAACGTCATAGCTTTTTAAGAGAACTCCCTGAGTATGAGATACTCACACAATATGCAGATACTCTCTATATGAAATCTCATGAGTTTATGAATAAAGGTGATACTCATTCTGCAATTAAAATGTTAAGAATGCTCTCTGCCTTTGATGACTTTAAAGAAGAAGTAAAAGAGCTAATGCACTCTGTGGAGACAAAAGAGAAGTTTTTTACAGCTGTTGCAAATGAAAATATTGCTGTAGCTTACGATATGATGAGTGAGCTTGAAGAACTGGAAGAGACTCCTGATGGTAAAAAACTACAAGAGCAGTGGCAAAAGGACCAATCAAGTGCGAATACGGCAGCAATGAGTGGCGATGCTATTGGTGCACGTAGAATATTAGAAAAATATATGAAAATTCGCTCGAAAATTATGGCTATAGCTACAATTTACTCATGGTGTTATATGGTTCAATTAGAAGATATCGCAAGAGAAAATGGCCCACAACATGATATAGAGAAAGGAATAAAAAATTACATACTCTCCTTTGGACTTATAGAACAGATAGAGAACTTTTTTGTACAGTTCAAAGAGAAATACCCAACAACAAAACTGAATCTAGAACAGCTCAAGCATGGTTCCCTAGAAATGTGGAGACCATCAATGATAGTTCCTTCAATCTTAGACTAATCTTAGTCTAAGGATTTATCCTCTTTTTAACCCTAAACACAACTCTTTTTGAGTATAATCACGAGATTTTTAAAATAATTTTTTACACAGGAGACTTTTCATGCAAATTAGTGGTGCACAGATGGTCATAGAAGCATTTATTGCCGAGGGCGTAGACACAGTTTTTGGTTACCCAGGTGGGGCGATCATGAATGTTTACGATGAGATTTACAAGCAAGATAAATTTCAACATATATTAAATAGACACGAGCAAGCTTCTGTCCATGCTGCTGAAGGTTATGCAAAAGCAAGTGGAAAAGTTGGAGTGGCGATGATCACTTCTGGTCCTGGTTTTACAAATGCCGTTACTGGTTTAGCTGATGCTTATATGGACTCTATTCCTTTAGTTGTAGTTTCGGGGCAGGTTCCTATGAGCCTTATCGGGACAGATGCCTTTCAAGAGATAGATGCTGTTGGCATTAGCCGTTCTTGTACAAAACACAACTACCTTGTAACAGATGCAAAAGATCTTCCTCGTATCTTAAAAGAGGCATTTTACATAGCAAGAACTGGTCGTCCAGGTCCTGTTCATGTAGATATTCCAAAAGATGTTACGGCTCAGATAGAAGAGTTTGACTATGATATTGAGCTTGATTTAGAGACTTACAAACCTCATACAAAGGGTAATCCTCGTCAGATCAAAAAAGCGATGGAAGCGATAGCAAAAGCAAAGCGTCCACTTTTTTATCTTGGTGGTGGTATTATCAATGCAAATGCAGCTTATGAAGTAAGAGAGTTTGTACACAAGAGTGGTATTCCTGCTGTTGAGACTTTTATGGCTCGTGGCGTTTTAAGTCATGATGATGAGCTTCTTGTTGGTATGCTTGGTATGCACGGTTCATATGCTTCAAACATGGCTATGAGTGAGACAGATTTAGTGATAGGTCTTGGTGTGCGTTTTGATGACCGTGTTACAGGTAAGCTCTCAGAGTTTGCTAAAAATGCAGAAGTTATTCATGTAGACATCGACCCTGCATCTATCTCAAAGCTTGTTAATGCAAACTATCCAATCGTAGGTGATGTAAAAAATGTTGTTGTTGATATGCTTGCACAAATTGAGAAGATAGATAGTGATAACTATGAGTCTTGGAGAGAAACTATCAATAACTTTGATGAGTTACATCCTCTAACATTTCACGAGGACTCTGAGCGTCTTAAACCTCAGTGGGTTATTCAGCGTGTTGGTGAACTTCTTGGTGATGATGCAAATATCTCTACTGATGTTGGACAGCACCAGATGTGGTCTGGACAGTTTTATCCATTTACAAGACCTCGTCAGTTTGTAAGTTCTTCAGGACTTGGAACTATGGGCTTTGGTTTTCCAGCAGCTATCGGTGTAAAAGCTGCTTGTCCTGAAAAAACAAGTATAAACTTTACAGGTGATGGGTCAATTTTGATGAATGTTCAAGAGCTTATGACTGCGGTTGAGAAAAAGATACCGGTCATCAACATCATTCTTAACAACAACTTCTTAGGAATGGTTCGTCAGTGGCAGACACTCTTTTATGATAAACGCCACTCTGAGACAGATCTCTCTGTACAACCAGACTTTGTAAAGCTCTCTGAAGCTTTCGGAGGAATAGGGTATAGAGTACATACAAAAGAGGAGTTTGATGCTGCACTTAAAGATGCAGTTGAGAAAAATGTAGTGGCGTTTATAGAAGTAATCGTTCACAGAATGGAAAATGTTATGCCAATGGTACCAGCAGGTGGAAGTCTGTTTAACATGATGTTATTAGAGAAAAAGGAGAGCAAATAATGACTGAAAATAGCGAAAGAAGAGTAGTTTCAGTAATCGTTATAAACGAGGCGAGTGTACTCTCACGTATCACCGATCTTTTCTCTGGACGTGGTTATAACATCACCTCTTTAACCGTAGCTCCTATTCCTGAGAGTAAGTACTCTCGTTTGACAATAGTTACTTCTGGAAGTGTTCGTGTTATCGAGCAGATAACAAAGCAACTCCATAAGCTTATACCTGTACTTCGTGTTTATGAGCATGCAGATATGGTTGAAAAAGAGGTGGCGATGATAAAGTTTCCAGCAAGTGAAAATCTTAGTGATATCCAAGCTCTTTGTGAAGCTTATAATGGCAAGATTGTGAATGCTGGCGAGAACACTATAATTGCTATGGTAGCAGATGAGCCTAAGCGTATTAATAACTTTTTAAAGGCTATAAAACGCTATAACCCTAAAGAGATAGTAAGAAGTGGTGCTGTTGCACTGGAGAGATAATTTATGAAGCTTAGTGAAATAGCAAAGATAATTGGTGCAGAGTTTAGTGGTGAGGATAGAGAGATACTCTCTATGAATACACTTAAAGATGCAGATAAGACACAACTCTCTTTTGTCTCAAACTCAAAGTATGTCAAAGACATAGCAGAGTCTAGTGCTGCTGCTATCATCTGTGATAATTCCACAAAAGATGCTGTACCAAGTGAGTCTACTGCCTTAGTCGTAGAGAACCCTTACTGGGAGATGGCAGTACTTTCTGCATACTTCGCACCGACACTTGAAGATACTGACTCTCCAGAAGCCATCATAGGTGAGGGTAGTGTTATAGCTTCAAAGGCAACAGTAGCAAATGGTGCTATTGTTGGAAAAAATACACAGATTATGGCTGGAGCTTATGTAGGCTCAAACGCAGTCATCGGTGATAATGTTATCCTTTATCCAAATGTAGTCGTTTATCGTGACTGTAAGATAGGAAACAGTGTAATTATTCATGCTAACTCTACAGTTGGAAGTGATGGTTTTGGTTTTGCTACAAATGCACTCGGTGAGCACAAAAAAATCTATCAAAATGGAAATGTTGTTTTAGAAGATGACATTGAGATTGGAAGTTCTACTACTGTTGATCGTGCTGTATTTGGCTCAACGCTACTTAAAAAAGGTGTCCGTATAGATAACCTTGTTCAGATTGGACATAACTGTGAAGTGGGTGAGTACTCAGTATTTGTCGCTCAGTCAGGAAGTGCAGGTTCAACTAAGCTAGGACGTAATGTTGTAGTGGGTGGTCAAGCTGCATTTGCTGGGCATTTAGAAGTGGCTGCATTTACAACACTTGCTGCAAGAAGTGGTGTAACAAAGAGTATTAAAGAGAACGGCAAGACATTTGCAGGTTTTCCTCTAATGGATCATAAGGCATGGCTTAAACTTCAGGTGAAGTTAGCTAGACTTATAAAATAAAATTTAAAGGATGAAAAAATGACAACAATTCCATTACACTCAACAAAAAAAGGAACTATCTCTGTAACGAAAATAGCAGAACCTTATGGTGAAGATAGCTCCCCAGTAGCAAGTATTGGTATCTCTTTAACTGGAAACAGTGATGCACCTGACTGGAAAGTCCATATTCCTATGGATAATCTTGATGAAGTAATTAAAGCACTTCAAGCTCTTAAGTAATATTTATAAAGATTTAATATTCTTCCTGATATAATTTAAAATTATATTAGGAGATACTTTGAATAATCCACTTTCAGCAAAAACTATAGAAATCATAAAAAATTCTGCCTATCTTGTTACCTCAAATGATATACTTATCACTAAAAGAATGTATCAAATTATGTTTTCTAAATACCCTCATTTTGAAAAGCAGTTTAAGAACACTCCGGAAGATCAATATATGAAGCTCGCAGAAGCAATCTCTGCGTACGCTATGAATATAGAAAAAATAGAGCGCTTAAAACCTGCTCTACGAATTATTGCAAGAATTCATGTAAAAAGAAATGTACTTCCTAGCCAGTACTTTAAAGTCGGTGGTGTACTTCTTGAAGCCATGGAAGATGTTTTGGGAGATAGAGCTACTTTAGAGTTTATAGATGCATGGAGAGAAGTATACAACTATGTTGCTAGAATTTTGATTGAGATGGAGAGTGGATTTTATAGAAAAAAAGGAGAAGTAAAAGAGCTTTTATAACTCTCCTACAAACTTCTCAATACGTGAAATTCCTTCACGGATACTCTCGATATCAGTTGCAAAACTAAATCTAAAATATCCCTCGCTACCAAAACCAACACCTGGAACTACTGCTACACCAGTTTTTTCAAGTAAATCTTTGGAAAATGTAAGTGAGTCGTTAGTGATTTTTTGAATATTTACAAAAAGGTAAAAAGCACCATCAGGCTTGAGCACACTTAGTCCCTCTATCTCATTAAAAAGCTTTACAGCTTCATCACGGCGAGCTTTAAACTCTACACGCATCATCTCAATATCTGCATCAGCTTTACCCTCTAAAGCAACAATAGCTGCCATTTGAGTGATAGAGTTGATGTTTGATGTACTTTGTCCTTGAAGCTTTTTAGTAGCTTTGATAAGCTCTGTGTTATGTGCTGCCATATAACCAAAACGCCATCCAGTCATCGCTACAGACTTACTAAGACCATTGATAGTCACTGTTCTCTCATACATATCTTGACTTACTGAAGCGGCAGAAGTAAAACTACCCTCATAGACAAGTTTCTCATACATTTCATCACTCGCCACTATAACATCTGTACCTTCGAGAACCTTACCTAAGGCAGTAAGTTCCTCTTTGGAGTAAACACTTCCTGTAGGATTAGATGGTGTTGTAAGTACAAGCATCTTAGTTTTAGGTGTCAGAGCAGACTTGAGTTGATCTGGTGTTATCTTAAATGCAGAAATATCTTGAGTCTCTATCTCTACTACAGTTCCACCACAGTACTTAACAAGTTCAGGATATGTTACCCAGTAAGGTGAAGGGATGATAACTTCATCACCTTTATCAATAGTTGCTGAGAAGAGGTTAAATAGAGAGTGTTTTGCACCATTGTTCACTATGATTTGATTTGGGGCATATCTTAAATCATTATCACGTTCTAACTTGTCTGCTATAGCTACTCTAAGTGGAAGAATGCCATCAACCGCAGTATATCTTGTAAAATTATTGTTGATCGCTTCTATAGCTGCATCTTTGATGACTTGAGGTGTACCAAAGTCTGGCTCACCAGCAGAAAAACTTAAAATATCTCTACCTTGATCTTTAAGTTCTTGTGCCAGTGTAGATACAGCAATAGTTATTGATTCAGATAGTGTGTTTACACGATTTGTTAGCATTAAAAAATCTCCAATATAATATTGAGACAATTATACTAAAATAATAATATATATAAGCTAAGGGAAGTTAACTTTTCATAGATTTAATAAAAGATTCGTAAATATGTTCCAGTTCGAGGTCCTGTACGAGTAGGTCTTTGTTATCCTCTACTAAAATATGCTCTAAAACTGCTACACGCTTAAGCATATACTCAAACATCTCTTTGTTAATATCTGGAAGCATATTGTGCATAAAGGGATCTTTACAACGACCTTTTTCTATAACATGAGCAGGAATACCAATAGCGGTAGAACAATCAGGTACCTCTTTAACAACAACAGAGTTTGCACCTATTTTTGAGTATTCACCTATTACGATGTTCCCAAGAACTTTTGCACCAGCACCGATAACAGCACCTCGTCTGATAGTTGGGTGGCGTTTTTCTTGATCAAGTGAAACACCACCAAGTGTAACCCCTTGGTAAATAACAACATCATCTTCAACAATAGCAGTTTCACCTATAACAACCCCAGTTCCATGGTCAATAAAAACACGTTGCCCAATAGTAGCAGCAGGGTGGATATCAATATGTGTAAAGATTTGGTTGAGTCCCATAATCATACGAGCTAAACGTTTGAAGTTTGCACGGTGTAGTCTATTCGCTATACGGTACCAAGCAACAGCCCAAACACCAGGGTAGTTAAAAAGAAAATCTATTTTAGAGTTAAGTGCAGGGTCATTGTGGTACGCATTTGAAAAGTCTTCTCTGATATTCGCATAAATTCCCATAAAAACCTCTAAGTTGTTGTTCTTAGATACCCATTTTGATACACATAAGTCTCTAGTTTTGAAAGTGTAGCACTTTTTTCTTTTTCTGTGATAAATTCACTTCTAGAAAGATCAT
>JALWTK010000048.1 GCA_027082875.1 Sulfurimonas sp.
GTTAAGTGATGAAAAGTTGCAGCAAGATATGATAGAAAAAGGTCTCAAAAGGGTTAAGCAGTTTACATGGGAAAAAGCTGCACAGGAGCATATGAAAGTATTTAAGGAAGTATTACACCAATATTGACAATACTCCTTTTTATATGTATAATTTGGAATACAAATAGAATGAAGGAGAGAATATGCAGTCATTAAAAACTACATTTACCTTGCCGAGTTATTTAGTACAAGAGCTATCGGAATTTTCACAAGAGCTTGGAGAAAAAAAAAGTCATATGGTTGCTGAAGCCTTAAGTCAATACTTTGACATACTTGATCTTAAGTTAGCAAAGAAGCGTTCTGCTGATGTACGAGATGGGAAAACAGAGACAATTTCGCTTGAGAGTATCAAAGAAGAGTTAGGACTTTAGTAAAGATGGCAGACTACAAACTTGAGTTTCATCCTGCTGCTAAGAAGGAGTTAGATAAACTTGACCATCAGACAAAAATCTATATTGTCCAATCTTTGAGTCTGTTCATAGAAGAATACTCTGTAGAATACGAATGTGAACTAATGCATCATTCAAAAGTAAAGAAACTTAAGGGTGAATGGAAAGGATTTTATCGATTACGCTTACGAAACTATCGTGTTATTTACGAAAAAATTGATGAAAAGTTGGTCATACACATCGTAAGAGTTGCACATAGAAAAGAAGTATATTAGGTTGAATGTTTTTTTATGAATAAGAAAGTAGCGATAGTACATGACTGGCTTGTGACAAATGCAGGAGCAGAAAAGGTTTTAAAAGCTATTTTAGAAATTTACTCCGATGTTGATGTTTTTAGTTTAGTCGATTTTTTAGATGAAAAAGAGCGAGATGTTATTTTAAACGGCAAATATGCCAAAACTTCATTTATACAAAAACTTCCTTTTGCTAAAAAACACTTTAGAAACTATCTTCCACTTTTTCCAAAAGCCATCGAGAGTTTTGATTTGTCTGATTATGACTTGATTATCTCTTCTTCTTGGGCAGTTGCAAAGGGTGTAAAAAAAACTGATAAACAACTGCATATTTGCTACTCTCATACACCTATTCGCTATGCTTGGGATCTGTATGAAGAGTACACAGCAAACCTCTCTCAACCTAAAAAGTTTTTTGTGCAACAAACATTAAAATATATTCGTAAATGGGATTTGGCCACTGTTGATCGAGTGGATTACTTCATAGCAAATTCTAAGTTTGTACAAGAGAGAATCAAACAGACTTATAATAGAGATGCAAAAGTGATATACCCTCCTGTTGATGTTGAAAGATTCAGTTTGCACAGACAAAAAGAAGAGTTTTACCTGACCGCTTCAAGGTTAGTGCCATATAAAAAAACGAAGCTAATCGTAGAGGCTTTTAATGTAATACCAGATAAAAAACTTGTTGTCATCGGTGCAGGAGAAGAGTTTAAAGATATTCAAAAAATTGCAGGAAAAAATATAACTGTTTTGGGATATTGTGATGATCATATCATGGTTGACACAATGCAAAGAGCAAAGGCTTTTATTTATGCAGCTGTAGAGGACTTTGGCATAGTACCTATAGAAGCGATGGCTTGTGGTACTCCTGTCATAGCTTTAAATGATGGAGGAACTGCAGAAACAGTTGTAGATGGTGTTAATGGTGTACATTTTAAAAAACAAAACAAAGAAGATATAATCTCGGCAGTACAAAGGTTTGAGACTTTAGAGTTTGATGCTAAAAAGGTTTCACAAAGTACTCAGAGTTTTTCAAAAAAGCGATTCAAGCAAGAAATGATGGAGTTTATAAATTTGAAAATGACGGACCATAAATGAAAAAATATTTTTTAAATTCTATTATTATTATTATTGATATTTTTTTCCTTGTTGGTATTTTTTATCTTACCCAATATGTAAGAGTTGAACTCAATACTACAAGTATTCCTGTGTTTGATGAGTATTCATTACAAAGATTTTCATTTGTTATTATCGTTGCTATCGCCATTATGTTTTATGAAAAGATCTATACTCTGCGATACGATTTCTGGCAAGAGACATATAGGGTACTGAAGTCACTTTTTTTGGCTTATTTTATAGTATTGGCACTTTTGACTTTGCAAAAAACTTCTTTGGAGTATTCTCGTCTTTTTATTACGCTCTATTTTTCATTTGCTATGTTGCTACTTCCTGTTGCAAAAAGGTTTGCAAAAAGAGTTATTTACAGTTTTTCATTTTTTAAAAAGCGAGTATTTATCATCGGAGATGAGGAACAAGTTACGATTTTAAAAAATGAGTTTGAGAAGAATTGGTATCTTGGGATGCAACCTTCTCAAAAAAACTATGATATGGTCATAATCTCCTCAAAATCTCTTGATCTTGAAAAGATGAATGCAAAGATAGAAAAGTATTTGGATGACAATGACGAAGTCTATGTCGTGCCATATGTCACAAGCATTAACTTTGCAAACTCAAACATCATGGAGTACTCTAACATCAGGTACAATACAATCCAGATACAAAACAAGCTTTTAATAAAAAGAAATATTTGGATTAAAAATGGATTTGATCTCTTTGTAGCACTGATGATTTTACCTCTCTTTTTAATCATTCATACTTTTATAGCTTTTGCTATTAAATTGGACTCTAAAGGGAGTATATTTTTTAGACAAGAGAGACTGGGGAAGAATGACGAAGTGTTTTTATGCTATAAGTACAGAACAATGTATGAAAACTCTCAAAAGCTACTGAGCGAATACCTTAAGGCTCATCCTGAAGAAGTAGAGTATTATAAAGAGTTTCATAAATATAAAAATGACCCACGCATCACAAAAGTAGGTAAATTTCTACGAACAACCTCTTTGGATGAATTAGCTCAAGTCATTAATGTCCTCAAAGCAGATATGAGCTTAGTCGGTCCAAGACCCTATATGCTAAACGAATCTGAAAAACTAGGCGACAATAAACACTTTATACTTAAAGTAAGACCAGGTATCACAGGATTATGGCAAGTAAGTGGCAGAAACAATCTTACTTTCAAAGAAAGAAATGAGCTAGAGGTTTGGTACATAAAAAACTGGTCATTGTGGGCTGATTTTGTGATACTGATAAAAACCATCAAAGTAGTACTTGCAAAAGTGGGAGCAAAATGAAAAATTTATTTAAAAAAGAGATAAACACATATCTGAACTATCTGATTATCGCTTATGCATTTAGTTTTCCAATCTCTAAGGCAGCTGTGAATATTTTAGAAGTCTTAATGCTGCTGTTATGGATATATCAAGGTGAGTGGAAACATAAATATGAACTTTTAAAAGCACAAAGATTTATGTTGTTTTTAGGAGCTTTTATTGTTTATATGGTTATCTCCATTCCTTGGGCATCAGATACAGTTTTTGCCTTAAAATACATCGCGAAGTATCATCATTTTCTAGTTATTTCTGTGATATATACAACTTTGGAACGCAAGTATATTAATTATGTGTTTGTTGCCTTTGTTGCAAGTGTCTTTATCAGTGAAATTATATCCTATGGCATATACTTTAACCTTTTCACATACAAACACGCTACACATGAATTTCCTACTCCTTTTATGCATCACATTACTTATAGTGTTGTGCTTGTGTTTACAAGCATGATACTTTTGACAAATTTTGTACATCAAAAAAAGTTAGGATATAAAATATTTGAGATTCTATTTTTTTCTACTATTATTGCAAATTTATTTATAAATGGGGGGAGAACAGGACAGGTAATTTTTATAGTCATAATGTTTGTTGTCTCTTTGATGCACATTAAGCATAAACTCAAGGCAATCTTGAGCGCAAGCGCAGTCATCTTTATAACTTTTTTCTTGGCATATAATTTTTCGAGTAACTTTCCTGTGCGGGTTAATCAGTTTGAACAAGGCATATCAAAAATCATTCACAATGATGATTATACCGGTCAAGGTGGCATGAGAGCGGCTCTATGGATAGTAGGCAGTGAAGTCTTTTTAGATAACCCAATAGTAGGTACAGGTATAGGCAATGTTATGAAAGATGCAAATCACTATGCATCTCTACATAGTTTTAAAACAAAAGATATGAATGAGTTTGCAGATTACCATAATGTTTTTGTAAATGTTGCTGCACAGTTGGGAATAATAGGCTTATCATTTATATTGTTAATTTTTTACTCTTTATTAAAACTGCCATTTAAAACAAAAAAATACAAAGTTTTAAATATAGTCTTTGTCATAAGTTTCATTCTCTTTTCGTGTACGCACAACACAGTGCACCTAATGTTCCCAATGGTCTTTTTCGCACTTTTTACGGGAATTTTTAGTGCAATTTCAAGGATTGAGAGTTCAAAAGTTACGATTTAAGAATCAAAGTTATTCAGACAGTGCAAATGAAAGAAGTTTTTAGTTGCATAATGATAATATATGCATACATTACAAATAGGTAGGTTTATTATGAGAATGAAAAGAACAACAGCGTATTTAAGTGCTTTAATATTTATGTTTGCAACTCTTATGGGATGGTTTTCTTTTTTATACTATATAGGCTTTTTTAAGGCCATATAATATTTCAATAAAAGTATAAATTGTGGAATAATTTTATGTGTAGCATTCAAAAGTTCATATAATTTTCGAATTTACTTATTATTAATAAAAATAAGTTTTTTGCAAGTATAAAACTATTACAATACTCAAATTAAAGGAGTTTTTTTATGATAGTTTTATTCTCCCATCAAAAAGGAGGAGTTGGAAAAAGTACCATCGCTATTAATTTCGCATACCAGATTCAAAAAAAATACAAAGACATTGCTATACTCGATCTTGATTCTCAACACTCTGCCATTCTTTTTAACCAGCTTAGAATGAGTGAAAAACTTCCAAGAATCAAATGTGTCACCCAAAACGATATAAAATTAGGTGAGTTTTTGGGTCATTATAAAGCTGATAAAGCCAATCTTCTCATTATCGACAGTGGTGGTTATGATAGTGACATTAACAGAACAGCACTCATTAAAGCTGATATAATTATTACTCCTGTAGGTATCTCTCAAATAGAGATATTTGGACTGCAAAAATTTAGAAAGATACTCAAAGATGCAAGTGAAGCATTAGACACAAAAATAAAAACAAATGTTCTTCTCAATAATGTTGACAGCAGATCCAAATCGAAGCTCAAAGATTTGAAAGAATACATCAAAACAAAGCCTAATTATTTTAATCTTTTAAATACTACATTATACTCAAGAGCAGACTATAAAAATAGCTATGGTGATGGACTCACAGTGAAAGAGTACAATAAAAAAGGTCAAGCTCAAGAAGAGATAAAAGAGTTTACAAGAGAGATTTATAAACTACTAAATAATTAGTTTAATACTAGTATTTTACAAGGATTAATATGGCAAAGATTAAAGACTTAGATGACTTAGGCATAGGTGAAAAAGAAACAAGCTTTATCAAAGCAGCTGACATGAGCAAAGCTAAAAAAAACAGAGGTGGCAGACCTAAAAAGGATGCCAACGAAAAAGCTAGTGAACAGATCTTTATCAATGTCACAAAAGATGAAAAAGCTAAAATAGAGTCTGCTGCTAAAGAGCTTGGAATTAGTGTTAGTGCATTATGTAAGGTAAGTTTGGCGAAATTTATGGAACTGTAAATAATTTTGTATCAATTTGATAAAAGAATAAAAGAGGTGTCGCTTCTTTATTTGAAAACATAGAAAAATATGTTACAGTGTATGTATAGAAATAATACATACAAAAAAAGGAGTAAAATATGGGTACTCATACTGTTCGTAAAAATTTTAAATTTGATAGAGACCTTGTAGATAAAGTTGGAGAGATTTTACAAAAGAAAAATCTCAATTTTACACAACTCCTTACACACTACTTTCAAGCTGTAGTCAAAGAGCCTGAACTTATTGATACAATAGAGAAAAAATCAAAACAGAGAACTGGGAAATTTATAGGTATACTAGATGGTGTAATAGGAGATATAGATTACAAAGAGATGAAAAAGAGCTATAATGAACATCTTGCTTGATGCCAATATCTGCTTAGACTTACTTGACACTTCCAGACCAACTTCAAAAAGAAGTGTAGAGTGGTATCTTGCTAATAAAGACAACGAAGATTATTTATTCTTTTTTTCAGGAGATTTCATTACCACTTTTTATTATGTCCTTACAGAAAAAAGAAAATATGATCCCAAAGCCACTCTCTTAGCTATAGATGCGCTGAGTGATGAAATAGTTCCACACTATATTACACATATCGATTTTAAAAATGCCAAAGAGGTATTTTTTAGCACTGTTTTTGAGGATTATGAAGATCTTCTGATACTTAGTAGTGCTTCTCGAATAGATACGACACTCTTTGTAACAAATGATAAAAAACTATTACAATTAAGGCAATTTCAAAATATAGAGATAGTCGCACCTTAAAAACGAACCAACCTTTTATATAACTTTTATTCTGACAAGCACTTATAGATTGTAGTGAAATTAGATGATAATTCCAGAGTGAGGAGGGAGTAAGAAACTGCAATAAGGGCTTGAAGTGAGCCAAAAAATTTGGCAGACCTTTGGGCTCTCGTTTTTGCATATTTATAAAATATGCTATAATTCCGTCACTTCGATCGGTCGGTCGATTTGTGCCTCTTCGCCTTTTACACGCTCGGCAAGAGCATACCATCAGCTGTCGGTTGTGCTGTACAGCTTGTTCCATGCCAAATATGTGAGAGTTTTTGGTTTAGGTCGAGTATGAGAAGGTGATGAGAGCATAGTATCATCCACAGCGCCCAAATCCGCGTGTGGTCGATCCCTCTTTTGGTTTCCCTGTGAGAGCCAGCCGCAACTGCATCGACTTCTACTCTTTTTTCAATATACCAGGTACACATTATGCCTTTTAACTATGATATTACTCATAAATGGTACATCTACTTCACCAGACGCTCGATGATACGCCTATCAAATCTTGGACAATACAAAGTGTTTGAGTGGGGAACAGGTACCAAGTGCTCCCGCTAAATTACTCAACGGGAAGCCAGGTGGCTTCCTTCACTTTTGGGAGTGAAAAACACTTGGTACCCCGTTGAATAATTTAACGAGGCAATGATAAGATATTTTAGAATTTTTGTTAATAAAGTAATTTTTGTTGTTTTTACTTGTGTGGAGTTATATCTAGATATATAGAGGCATGTAAATAGAAAAATTTTGATTTTTTTGCTGAAAGAGAGAAATTAGTTACGAAAAGAATTTAATTTTAAGATTCGACAAAACCGTACCCTATATAGTACCCTGGCTTTTGAATTTACTAAGTTTTTGAGGTTTTAAAAATCTCTGAAAGCGCCTATTGTAGGCTAATGGTGCGGATGAAAGGACTTGAACCTTCACACCTTGCGGCACCAGATCCTAAGTCTGGCGTGTCTACCAATTTCACCACATCCGCGCACGTTGTAGATAAGTTTTTTAT
>JALWTK010000049.1 GCA_027082875.1 Sulfurimonas sp.
ACCTTATAACGGTTGATATAGAGATTGTCATATTAGTTTAACTGATAATGCTTCTTCAAAATATGTTCACTTTTTAGTCACAAAATATTTTAACCCTTTAGTATTTTGGCTCTTATAGCAGACTCTGAAAAGCTTACAATTTTTGAAAAATAATGTTCTATTTCTATCTCATGAAAATCGTTTTCTATTCAAAAGTTGCTCATGCGAGACTTTTTATGACAAAAAAATCATTTTTCTTCACACATGTCAGCTCGAATCATAAAAGACTCTTTTTTAAAGTAACTCTCACTTATCTCCCAGTTCTCTTTTTTACTAACCATATATTTAGATCCTTGAGTATTACATATTAACGCCACATCATTATTAAACTTTTCAATATTTGCTTGTGCATCTCTACTATCTGTTAGAGCTGCTACTACTGGAATACAAATTAGTCCAAGAAGTATAAGTTTATTCACTCCTCTTTTTTCTTGATCTTCATTTGTTTGTTTTGGGATACTTATTAGTAATAATCCTATCAACAGCCCTATTACAGTAACTACTTGCATATCAATATATTCAAACATTGTAACTCCTATGAGTACTATTTTCATCAAGTATACAGCAATATTCAACTTTTGACAAATCTTGTTTTTTCTCTTATTTTTGAATAATTTTGAGATTTGACAGAGTGTAGGATTTGTGTTAAATTATACTTTTAAATCAAATATTAGGATTTTATTATGTCTACTAGTTTTATGATAATTGCAACTTTATTAGTGGTCTTGTTAACAGTATTTTTTACTATGCTGTTTCTACATTTTTATAATAAAGAGAAAGATAGAGTTATCACTTATGAGCAACATATTGATATTGTAGGTGAGCTAGTGTGGAAGTATGAGAGAAAGTATTTGGCTTTAAAAGTATTACTCATATGTATAGTAGTCTCATTAGTAGCTTTGTCACTATCTGCACTTAGCATCGCACTTGATATACAAGCTTCGATATTTATTCATCTTGTAACTGTAGGTGTTCTTACCTACTCTAGTTATCTTACCTATCTCAATAGAGATGCTTTAGTTCAAGTTACTCAAGTAGTTGAGTAAGAGATGTTAGTATTTAACCAGTACACCATTAATGATCATATGCAGAGACTAGATCAAGTACACACCATACTAGAGCACTACTATAACAAGAGTTTAGACTTATGTGATGAAGATGTTCTCATCTTTAAAAAAGAGGAGCTAGAGCTCTCCTATGAGATTAGTAACTATCTTTTAAAGAATGACTTATGAATATTTTATCTACTCGTTTTTATACAGGCTTACCAAGAGCATGTGTATCTTATGAAGTGAGACTTGATATGGGAACTTGTTTTATTATTCTCTATGATGAAGATGGAGAGAGAAGCCTTACTAATGATGCTGTTGGTGTTATAGAAGATCTCTTACTTATTTATCCTGGTGCTAAAAGTGCTGTTATTATCTATAGAGATTCAGAGGGAATGTTTGATTTTATGATACCTGATCTATTTAGTAATGAAGTTCATTTTAAATCTATTGGTGCGTTGAGTGCTGAGGGGGCTATGGCTTGGTGGAGAAGGAGGAAGAGTAAAAAGTTATATTAGAAGAAGAAAAAGATGTCTATTTTTGAATAAGAGTACAGACATCAACTTCTAAGACATCAGCTATTTTATAAAGGTGTTCGATATTAAAGTGTTTACCATTAATGCATAATTCAGCCATAGATACAGTACCTACTGCTTTATGTCCTATTGCTAGGGATAATGCAAGTTGAGAGATATTCTGCTCTTTACGAAGCTTTTTA
>JALWTK010000050.1 GCA_027082875.1 Sulfurimonas sp.
AGTACCTAGCAGAAGGTGAGACTAAAGTAGAGACATTTACGGTAAGTGTAATAGATAATAATGGAGTAAGTGATACTCAGGAAGTCTCTGTTACTATTACAGGGTCTAATGATGCACCAACTGTTGAGTATTCTGAGCCTACAAGTACATTAAGCATTAGTGATGTAGATGGTGGAAGTATTGATCTTGGTGCTGTTCCTGAGTTAGCAGGTGTGCAGACTTTAAGTCAAGTAGATTTATCAGGTAATACAGAGTTAAGTATCAATGTTGCAGATGTTCTTAGTTTAACTGATAGTAATAATGAGCTTATAATTACTGCTAATGGTGATGCTAATGATAGTGTTCACTTAGATAGTAGCTTTAGACAGGATAAAGGTGATACTTCAGATACAACTACATATACTTCAGATACAGCAGTTGTAACAGTTGATAATAGTATTTTACTTACTATTGATGAGCCAATTCAAGTAGACTAAGTACTCCTTAACCTCTCATTCTTTATACTTAGGGTTCTCTAACTCTAAGTTAAAGAAATCTTTTCTAGGAAAATGTAACTATGTTCAAACAACTATCAGAGAAAATTGCATTTAGATTAGGAAAAACAACTCCACTTGCACATAGTGTAGATATACACTCACACCTTATTCCAGCTATAGATGATGGTGTAAAAAGTCTAGATTCGAGTGTAGATATCATCCGTCAGCTTCAAGCTCTTGGTTTTAAAAAGATCATAACTACTCCTCATATCATGTCCCATCGCTTTCCAAATACAAAAGAGATAATTCTAAAAGGCTATCATCGTCTACAAAAAGAACTCAAAAAACAGGAGATAAATATAGAGTTAGAAGTAGCCGCTGAGTACTACTATGATGAATATTTTTTAGAGCTCATCAAAAAAAATGAGATCATGTCCTTTGGTGAGAAGTATGTTCTATTTGAACTCTCTTATACTGTAAAACCTTTTGTACTAGAACAGAGTGTTGCAAAGCTTATAGCACTAGGTTATAAGCCCGTTCTCGCTCATCCTGAACGTTATAACTACTTTAGCAGTGAAAAGCACTACAGGAGCTTAAAAGAGATGGGATTGGCTTTTCAGATAAACGCCATATCTACACAGGGTTTTTATGGTCCTAGGGTAAAAAAGGCAGTGGAAAAGATTATTGATTTAGGATTGGTGGATTTTATAGGGAGTGATATTCATTCGCAGAAGTATTTTGAGAGTTTTGCAAGGGCTTTACAAAGTAAAAGCTACGCAAAACTTTTCAAAAAAAATAGTATTAAAAATAACTACCTTTAGAAATAATTAGTCAATATCGAGTAAAATAAACTTAAATTTATAAGGTGACTCTTTAGAGCCAAGTGTGATGATATCTCCATCTTTAAGTGGGATACTCGCTTGGTGGTCATCTCCACCTACACTAAACTTATTCACCATACTTCCACAAGCACTTCCCCGATCTTGAAGCATATAAGTATCACCATTACTTACTATACTACAGTGCTCTCTAGAGATCTGAAGAAACTCTCCGCTATCTATAAGGTAGCTGTCGTTGTTTGGTTCTTTACCATGATGCTTATGTCTCTCTTGAAGAATGATCTCCCCATCAACATAATTAACTCTAGCCTCTCTTCCTATCTTAAAAGGAAATTTATAGATAGGAATGATATCTTCACCAAACACTCGCTTGATAATACTATGCTTAGACTCTTCCGTAATAGCTTTAAGTACAGCCTTTGGAATCATACTATGGAGTAGTTCTTTTTTCTCATCATCTAACATAGTGACTCCTTATCCTCTATCTTTGTAGTACTGTGCATTACCATAGCCATAAGCATAACTAGCTCCATAACCGTAACCATACTCAGAACCTATGATAGTACCGTTAAGGATGATACCCATACGGTTCTGAGAGTGTTCTTTTGCTAGTCTATCTATGTTCTTTACGAACTCTTTACGAGTATACTTCGCTCTAACTATAGCAAATGATATATCAGAGTAGTTCATGATGATAGTTGCATCTGTTACAAGACCAGCAGGTGGTGTATCTATAACGATATAGTCATACTTCTTCTTGAGTATATCTAAAAGGTTAGTAAACATAGAAGAGAGGATAAGCTCCGATGGATTTGGTGGTAGAGGTCCTGTCGTGATCAGTTCTAGTCCATAGATATCTGTCTCTTTAGTGACCTCAGTTAAAGTATTTTGCATAGTAAGGTAATTAGACATACCTATATTGTTTTCAAGGTTAAACTCTTTATGTAGAGATGCCTTACGCATATCTAAGTCTAAAAGAAGTACCTTTTTATCCCCACGTGCTAGAACCTCTGCAAGTCCAGCAGAGATAGTTGTTTTTCCTTCTCCCGAGACAGAAGAGGTAATAGAGATGATTTTATTATCTTCATTCCCCGGTAAAAACTGTAGGTTAGTGCGTATGTTTCTAAAGGCTTCGGTATAAATATTTTTAGTGAGTTTGTCTTTATTAAGAGGTATAACACCATATACAGGAAGAGATGTGAGCTTTTCAACTTCTTCAGCATTTTGAATGGTATAAACTAAAAATTCTCTTAAAAATGCTAGAGCAATACCAACGATAAGTCCAAGAATAATACCAACAATAATGATAAGTTTTCTTTTTGGCTTGATAGGGGTGTATTCATCTCTTGCAGCATCAAGTACTCTAGCGTTTGCTATAGTGGACGACTTTAAGATAGCAGTCTCCGCTTTTTTCTGAAGAAGATACTCATAAACAGACTCATTTACTTTCAGTGGACGAGAGAGTTCCGCTAGCTCTTTTTCTTGACTAGGAAGGGAGCTTATAGATTTGTCATACTTCTCTATCATAAGTGTAAGGTCTTTATTTCTCTGGCTGAGTTGTCTTAGAGAGTTTACTAGTGCTTGTTTGATAGACCTTTTTGTTGAAGCTATGCTCTGCGTGAGTTTCATAACTTCAGGGTGGATCTCTGTATAGTCCACAAGAAGAAGTTGCTTCTGATCAGTCATCTCCTGAAGGTTTTGAACGAGTTTAGATAAACTTTTATCTGCAAAGTTGATTGTTCCTATTGTAAGACCACCTAGATCACTATTATTATTCATAAAGTGTTGTAGATTTTTGAGGATATTGATCTCTGTTTGGAGTGTGACCTGTTCCGCTTCGTACTTAGCTACACTCTCCGTAGCCATAGCTACCTTACCTTGTATATCTACAACATTATGTGATACTTTATAGTTTTGTAAGTTTTGTTCAGAACTAGAAAGTTTTGTATTAATAGTATCTAGCTGTGAATCTATAAACCCCAGTGTAAGTTCAGCGACCTGAGTCTTTTCTTTCACACCTTCATTTAGGTAAACAGTCGCAATGGCATTGAGAATTTCTTTTGCTCTTAAAGAGACAGTATCTTGAAAGCTCAACTGAACTATAGATCCAAACTCAGAAGCAAGAGAGACAGATAATCCACCAGCATAGCTGTCATAGAGTCCATCAGTATATGTAAAGTTAAAGCTGTAGTGTGGAGCATTTAGGTTAGCGATCTTATTTACAGTGAATGTAAACCATGGAGTTACTATCTCCTCGTCATATTTGTGCACTTGTGAGTATGAAATTTTATCAACTTCTTTGAGTTGTTTTATATCAAGTTTCGAAAGAATACTTTTGAGGCTATATGATGAAAGTGGTTTAAGAGTTAGCCTAAAACTAGTAGAATCAATAGGTTCAAGTTCAAATGTTTTACTATACATAGGGTCTTCAATATTTTTGTAAGTAACAATAAAAGGAGAATCTTTATAAAGTTCTGTTTTTTTGTTGAGTATATTTGTACTATAGTAGCGAGTGTGAAGATTTAAACTTTCTAGCGCTTTTTGCACAACAAACCTTGATTCTAAAATAGCTAATTCATTATCAATATTATAAGAGTTTCCCCCAAATGCTTTGAGCATAAAGTCTGCAGATCCTACACTACCCTTATCATCTTCTAAAACTTCTATAGTTGAACTAGAAGAGTATATGTTTGGCTTATAGTAAGCAAACACTGCACTAAATATAAAAAAGAGCAGAGTTATGGAGATAATGGACTTCTTATACTTGAGTATAGTTCTAAAGACCTCTTTTAAGTCTATCTCATCATTATGTTGTTGTGTCGTATTTTGCATGTTTAGGCTACCTTGGTGCTTGGTTTAGGATAATTGTTCTTTGAACAAATGGTGCTAAGATCGCTGATACAGTGTTAAAAAACGGAACTGTTTCGTTGAATGCTTTGTTGAAACCAGTCATAGCTCTTGCTTGTACATAGACAATATCATTTGGCTGTAGAAGTAGACTGGTAGTGAGGAGGCTTTTCCCATCTGTTAAGTCAACTGTTCTAATAGTAGGGTGTCTTAGGTTACCACGAACGATTTGAATGTTCGTTCTTGAAGCTACATCCGTAAGATAACCAGTTCTTGCGATAACTTCTATAAGGTTCATAGTTCCATTTACTACAGGAACTATACCTGGGTTCTTCACTTCACCTATTACTATAATACGCTGGTTTGTTATTTCAACTGTTACATAAGGATTACGGATAAACTTCTTATACTTTGTGATCAAAACTTTAGAAGCTTGATCTTCAGTAAGACCAACTACTTTAACTGAACCTATAAGTGGTAAACGTACAGTACCTTTTTGTGTTACAAGCAAACCTGCAGAAGCATCTATACTAGAAAGCCCCTGACGCGTAGTATCCGTATTTGCTAGTATTGAACTCATTTGCTGTGAACCTGTAGTTGATTGTACATAAGCGATAATAGAGAGTCGATCGTTTGGCGCTATCTTATACTCATACTTTACTTCCTGTTCGTACTGTGCATCTTCTATAACGGAGCTATTGTCATCTTTTTTACCGTCATGTTGAAAAAGTCTATCATCTTTGATAGTACAGCCTGAATTGAATAAAATTCCTATGAGCATGCTCATAATAAGTAGATTTTTTTTGATGGTACTTCCCTTTAATAAACAAATTTTGTGTATTTTAGCAAATTTAGAGTTAAATGAAGATGATTTTATTAAATAAATTGTATTTTTATGTTACAATGTGTGCAGAAAAAGAGTTATTAGGAAAAAAAATGAAAAACAGTAGAAGAGATTTTTTAAAAAAAGTTGCATACAGTACTCCAGTAGTTGCTAGTTTAGGTATGTTAGTTGAGCCAACAGGTGCTGAGGCATATAATTTTAGTAGTAAAAAAAAGAACCAAAAGACAAGTAAACTGAATGCTATGAAGAGTAGAGTGAAAGAAGAGACTCCTGAATTCAAACGTAAATAAATATTAATATATGTGTCTTTATTATAACTATAAACTAAATTATAATAAAGATAAAGAACAAAAAAAGATTCTTATTCAAGAAGTATATAATCTTCCATATAAGAAATTTGTATTCGAAGTTCCTTTTGATACAAATCAGTCTCGTGAAATTTATTTAAAAGCAAAATTTGATTTCAGAGAATCTGAAGCATTAGATGAATGGATGTTTGAAGTTAAAAATGTTGTTACATTTTTTTCTAAAAATGACTCTGATGTTATATTCTTTCAAAAGAATAGACTATATTCAGACTCTTTAATGGAGTACTGGCTACTTCATATAGTTTTCCCCATTTATTTTACATTAACAGATACTTACTATTTTCTTCATACAGGATCAGTAGAGATAGAGAACAGAGCAGTACTCTTTATGGGTGACTCTTTTGCCGGTAAGTCTACACTGACTGACTATTTTCTCAAACAAAAGCACCCCTTAGTAACAGATGATAAACTTCCGACTTTTTACGAAGAGGAGACTTTCTACTGTGTAAACTCCCATCCTTACCATAGACCCTACAGAAAACTAGAAGACTTAGGTATAAAAGCTAAAAATGTATCTCAAGGAAAACTCGCCATAGGAAATATCTACTGGTTACATCCAGTAGCAGAGGATGCAGAAGTAAGCATCAAAGAGATAAAAGGTCTGAAAAAATTTGAGTGCCTAAGATATGCAACTGAGATGGATATCTATGTACACAAGAAAAAAAGATTTGAGTACATCACAAAACTGGCAAACACTTTGCATATCTATGAGATAAATGTACCAAGAAAATTAGAGAGACTAGAAGAAGTCTATACCGCGATAGTAAAACACACCCAAAACGGAGAGTTATAAATGACAATAGATGATACAGTAGAGATACTAGACACAGTCCTCATGCAAGAGGTAGATGGCGAGACTATCCTTCTTGATATAAACAGTGAAGAGTACTTTTCACTAAATGAGATAGGAACTATGTTTTACAAACTTTTACAAGAAGAGCCAAATCTATCACTAGCATTAAGTGAGTTGGAAAATCATTTTGATGTTTCAAAAGAGGAACTGCAAAAAGATCTTTTACACTTTGTGTCTACATTAGAAGAGAAAAAACTACTTTTAGAAAGATAGTTTACAACTTTTAATAACAAACAAAGTAAAAAGTAACTATAATTATTCTTTAATTTAAATTAACAGCTATAAGGTGAAGTGACATTGTATATATTAAGTTTGATTGTGATTTTTGCTATAACCTTTTTGTTGATTAAGCTATTTATTAAGTATGCAGAAAAACTCTCCCTTGTTGACATACCAAATGAAAGAAGTGCACACACAAAACCTATAGCAAGGGGTGCCGGTATAGTTTTTGGCTTTGTTTTTTTAGTCACTCTCTCTCTAGCAGATGTTTTCTTGTTTGAAGAAAAATTTTATTTCTCTTTTGTTGCCCTTATTGTAGTCTATCTTACAGGTTTCTATGATGACTTAAAAGATATGCGATCTCGAACAAAATTTTTGTTTATCATCATAGCTACTATAATAGCAGAACAAGATGGATTAGTTATTCATTCCCTAGGAAATCATTTTGGAGTAGAACTTACTTTAGAGTTCCTAGCACTTCCTTTTACTATCTTCGCTGTAGTAGGTTTTACAAATGCTCTTAACTTAACAGATGGACTAGATGGCTTAGCTGGATCTATCTCAGTTGTATTGCTCTCAAGTTTACTCTACATAGGTTACACCAATAATGATGTTATGTTAACTTCTATCCCTCTTTTTCTCATCGCAACACTACTAGCTTTCTTATGGTTTAACTGGTACCCTGCAAAAGTATTTATGGGAGATAGTGGATCTCTGTTTTTAGGTTTTACTATAGCACTTCTTAGTATCTATGCACTCAAGTACATCAACCCAGTATCTATCCTTTTCCTAGCCGCTATCCCTATACT
>JALWTK010000051.1 GCA_027082875.1 Sulfurimonas sp.
GGAAGTAAATCTTTTAAAGAAGAGATTTTACTATCTACTAAAAGGATCCAAGGATTTTCTATCTCTGCAATCATTTTCTCAGTATTTGTGATAAAATAAGGGCTAAGATAACCACGGTCAAACTGCATACCCTCAACAACATCCAATTCGTCAGAGATACCTTTAGCCTCCTCAACGGTGATGACACCATCTTGACCAACTCTCTCCATAGCTTCAGCTATCATATCACCTATAGTTGTGTCAGAATTTGCAGAAATTGTTGCAACTTGTGCTATGTCTTGTTTTCCATTTACTGTTTTACTTGCAGCTTTGAGGTTATCTAAAATTTTTTCACAAGCTTTATCCATCCCGCGTTTTACTTCAACAGGATTTGCTCCAGCAGTAATATTTCTTAGTCCTTCACTGAAGATAGCGTTTGCAAGCACAGTTGCAGTTGTCGTGCCGTCTCCTGCTTCATCAGCGGTATTTGATGCTACCTCTTTAACAAGTTGTGCACCCATGTCTTCAAGTTTATCTTTTAACTCTATCTCACGAGCTACTGATACACCATCTTTTGTGAGTACGGGAGCTCCGTAAGACTTTTGAATGAGGACATTGCGACCACGAGGTCCCATAGTCACTTTTACTGCATCTGTAAGTTGTGCAACACCGCGAGCTAACGCATTACGAGCGTCATCAGAAAATATTATCTCTTTTGCCATCTTAAAACTCCTTAAATTTTTATATTATGATATGATTCCAAAAATATCATCAACATCTATTATAAGATACTTTTGAGCATCCAATGTTACTTCACTGCCAGCAAATTTACCAAATAAAACTGTGTTTCCAGTTGATAGGTTTTTAACTTCTTCGCTTACTGTGATCACTTCACCTTGTGATGGTTTTTCAGTAGCATTGTCAGGGATGATGATCCCTGATGCAGTTGTTGTAGCTGACTCTACTTGTTTTACTAGAACTCTATTTCCTAATGGTTGAAAACTCATTTAAACTCCTTTATTTGATTTAAGCAAAAGAAACTTTCACTTATTTGTGTAGAATATTACAAAAGTAAGGTAAATTTTAGGTAAATAACATTATAATTCCGACCTCTTAAACAGATGTCAAGGTAGCTCAGCTGGTTAGAGCGCTGGTCTCATAAGCCGGAGGTCGAGAGTTCAAGTCTCTCTCTTGACACCATAAAATTCTCAATCAAAATCCTATTGAGGTATAAATGCCCTCTCTTAGCAACTTTAAATATTAAAAAAATTAGTCATTTTAACCCAAATTATACAGTAGGAATTTCTAAAATTTGCCTACTGCATAATTTGGGCTTAAACGAACATATTGTGCTATAGTGCAAGGCAAAAGAGTGTAGGAACTACTAGTAGTTTCAAACTCTTTTAACGAAGCAATATGCTACAATATGTTCGCCCGAAGGGTAAAAGATAATAGCTTATCTTTTATTTAAATATTTAGTTTCTAATGGGGATTGGTATTAGCATGCAAATAAGAGTATATTACGATTATAACATAGGCTTATATTTTTAGAGAGAACCCGCTAAAATAGGCATGTCTGCACACAAGATTTTCTATTTTCGGCGAAAAAAGCTCAAAAAAAGGGCACAGTTTAGGCACACCTAAAAGTTCTATATCATTCCCCTGCTAGGATTTCATTCTTTTGGATATAACTTTTTTCTAATGTATCAGAAAAGGTAACTACACTTTTTTGAATAGTCTCACAAAAGTTTATATGTAAT
>JALWTK010000052.1 GCA_027082875.1 Sulfurimonas sp.
CAGGAGAGTTTTTATGAGAAGTTTGGATTTTCTTGCTATTTTGATGTAAATCTTTACAAGTTTATCACGGGGAGTGGTAGAGTTCATACAGAGTTCCCAAGTACTCTTACTAATGCACAAAGCTTATCAACTCGTCAGTACTCCCCCTACCTCCAAAAATTACTCGCAAACAAAGATGTTATTTATAGAGTTATGGATGAGGATGCTACTTCTTTTGCTTTTTCCTTTGGCTTTAAAGATGGCTACAAAGTTACCATAAACACAGAAGATATTAACGAGGTAGCCATACTCTTTTTCTCACTTGTGCAAGACTACCCACTAGGTACTGCTATCTATATGCAAACTACAAAACTCTCTCCTCTGCTAGAGGCTTTCGTAAAAGATTTGCAGATGACTCGAGTCTCTCACCTCACAAGAATGTACAATAAAATTCTCACTTAGTAAAAATCAAGGAACAAAAATATGATACAAGAAGAAAAACAAGAACTCAAACAGATAATACAATCAGAGATAGCAACACTTAGCACTGAAATAGCTACTATTCAAACTGCACTCAAACCAATAAAAAAAGATTGTTCACTCGACAGTATAGATCACAAAATGCTTAAGCAGGATCAAAATGTCAACATCCAAAGATATGAGGTGGCAAAAGTGAGACTAAACAGACTCAAAGCCGCCTACTTAAATATAGACAGCAAAGAGTATGGAGTCTGTCAAGAGTGCGAAGAAGATATAAATATAGAACGCTTAAAACTCATCCCTGAGTCTAAATACTGCGTTAGCTGTATGAATGAGTTAGGATTATAATCCCCGTGACTTCATTTCATCGCGAGGTACAAACTCTAAAACAGTAGCATCGATACAAAAACGTCTACGACCATCTGCACGAGGAAAAACATGCCCTAAGTGGATACCACTTTTTTTTGAAACCAATTCTATGCGTTTCATACCGTAGGAGTTATCTACTTTCTCTACTACTGCCCCATCTTTTGCCTTGTAAAAACTGAGCCAACCTGTTCCAGAGTAAAAACGATCACGGGTATCAAAAAGTACTTCTCCACTGAGTTTATCTATGAAAACACCATCGGGAGTATCTTCAAAGATTTTGTACTGCTTACAACCCGGTGCATCTGTTCCCTCATGAAACGCCACTTGATAAGCTTGTGAATCTTTACCGAGTTGAAAAGCCCCTAGTGTTTTATAAAAAGTCTTACTATCCATATACCCTACATGCCCTATAACTTCCCTTCCATCTTCTATGAAAAGGATAGTTGGAGTAGCATAGATTTTTGTCTCTATATCAAATCCCTTTAGCTCTTTAGCCAGTACTGTGTGCATAGGGACACTCCCCTTATACTTGCTTGCCACATCCGCTTCAAACTTTTCACAGTAAGGACAGTAGTGCTCAGACTTTATAACTATGATCTCTTTCCCCCCTAGAGGTTTTATGGATGCAAGTTTCTCTTTAGATTTCTCAAACTTCACACCAGTTGCATGGTTTGGACAGTATCCAAAGGGATTCTTTTTGAGATAGTCTTGATGGTATCCCTCTGCATCATAAAACTTCACAAGAGGTTTTATCTCAGTTATTATAGTTCCTAAACCAGCCTTTGTAAGTAGCTTCTGGTACTGTTTCTTTGTCTCTAAGGCTATCTTTTTTTGTTGTGGCGTTGTAAAATAGATACCACTTCTATAGTTATTCCCTATGTCATTTCCCTGACCATCTGCTTG
>JALWTK010000053.1 GCA_027082875.1 Sulfurimonas sp.
CAGCCTTTGTAAGTAGCTTCTGGTACTGTTTCTTTGTCTCTAAGGCTATCTTTTTTTGTTGTGGCGTTGTAAAATAGATACCACTTCTATAGTTATTCCCTATGTCATTTCCCTGACCATCTGCTTGTGTCGGGTCATGTAACTCCCAAAACGACTTTATAAGTTTTTCGGGGCTAACTTTCGTTTTATCATAAACGACTTCTACACCCTCAGCATAATTGATTATCTTAGAGTTTCTAGGAAGGTGTCTGTATTTGAGTACCTCATCGTAAGTTGGCTTAGCAAAATTCCCACCAACATAACCAGACTTTGCACTAAGTACTCCTTCCATATTGTCAAAGTGTTTCTCAACACCCCAGAAGCATCCCGCTGCAAAGACTATACTCTCTTTGTTTTGCATTGGTGTTTGCAGTGGAGAGTCTCTTGTTTTTTCTGCTAGAAGTGTACTTCCTATGCCTATACTGAATGTAATAAGTGTTAGGATAATAAATTTTGTGATATTTGTTTTCATAATCTTTCCTCATGTTTCACTCTCATAATTTTAGAGCCTTAAACTTAATTTTACTAAGCTATAATACTAGCTATAAAATAATTAAGGCAATCAATAATGCTCCACCTTAACGAGAATAATATAGGCAGATTTAACCTCTTTTCCACCTTAGGAATACTCCTCTTTTTTGCTATAGTGTTTACAGCTTTTAGTATCTCCTCAAGAATAAATGACTTTGAGACATTAAAATCAAATGTGAAAAAAGCATTTATAGAGGAGAGAAAGAGTGATATTAAACATGCTGTACAAAACATTAACAGACTCATTATAAATCAAAATCAAAAATCCACTCAAACCCTTAAAAAAACAGTTCGAGAGAGAGTCTATAATGCTTACGAAATTGTACAAAAGGTTTATTCACAGTATAAGGACACCAAAACAAAAAAAGAGATTATTGAGATTATAAAAGAGATACTTCGACCTATTCGCTACGATAATGGGACAGGTTATATTTTTATGGCTTCGTTACAGGGAGTAGATATTCTCTTTCCTGTTATGCCTCAAATTGAAGGAAAAGATATCTACAACCTTCAAGATCTGAAGGGTAAACATGTGGTTGAAGAAGAGATAAAGATAGTGCAAAATTTTCAAGAGGGGTATATTAGAGATGCTTGGAGTAAACCAAATGTTCAAGACAAAACAATGATTTATCCAAAACTCACCTTTGTAAAAGTTTTTAAACCCCTAAATCTCTATATGGGCTCGGGAATGTATATTGATGATGCTAAACAACAAAATAAAGAGTATATCAAAGATTTAATAGTCCAGCTCAATGAGCAAAATCCAAATGATTACATTTTTTTATCTAAGAGATATGAAACGAATGCAAGTAAAACAGCTGTACAAATCATTATCCATCCAAGCTTACCTAGTGGTTACATTATGGATAATGAGATAAGTTCAAATCTCTATAAATTAAAGAAAAATTCTCAATACTATCTGGATTACCAGTTCTCACATCCCGGTAGCAAGAAAAAGATGCTTAAGACCTCCTATTTTCTCTTAAATAAAGAGTGGGGATGGATTATAGGTTCTGGATTTTATATAACTGACATCGATAAAGAGATACAAACATGGGACAATAGGCTTAATAAAATGCTCCAAAAGGATATTGTAACTTATATCATTATTCTCATGCTCTTTAGTATACTCCTCTTTTTGATTTTATTTACCATAAATAAGTTCACACAAAAGACAATGCAAGCCTATAAAAATAGAGTCCAAGAGAAAGAGAGTGCCCTAGAAAAACTCAATGATAATCTTGAGGAGCAAGTACAAAAGAGAACACTTCAACTGCAAGAGTCATCTAATAATTTTAAATCACTCTTCGACAATACCATTGAAGCCATAGGACTCTTTGAAAATGGAATCTGCATAGATGTCAATGATGCCGGTTTTAAGCTTTTCCGTTTTAACACAAAAGAAGAAGCGATAGGTATTCATCTTTTTGATTATATAGACCCTTTATATCATGAAGAGATAGAACGCAAGATAGAAACACTCAATACAGAAGCATTTGAAGTTAAAGCGATTAAGGCAGATGGAGAACTATTTGATGTTATGATTAGAGGCTACAGTAAATTTCGTGATGGAAAACTCATTCGTATTATCTCTCTTGTGGATATTAGCGAGTTGAAAAGTAAAGAGATACAACTCAACGAACTTAACGAAGAGCTTAAAAATTTAACACACTAAAAAGGGGAAGAAAAGACCATATAGATAAGTGGTGAATAGATTAAGAGCCCCATATAAACCATACCTTTAGGGATAGGACTCAGTAGGGCTAGTGAAAGTTCAGCAGAGAGTTCTTTATCTATAAAAACTTGCTTCATCAGATACATCTTCGTTAAAATATCAAGTGCTTTTATAGCCAATAGTGCCACACTATAGCCATTATAATCGCTCAGCATCATAAACATGATAGCAAAGTAGAGTGTCGGATGCATCAGTAGAAAGAGAAAGGGGCTTTTGTGGTAGTGCTCATACATACGAGCAAGCATCCCAAGAAGTGTATTAGCCTTTTGCCACTGCACCTCATAAATCTCAAGGACAATGTAAAAAAGCAAATAGTTTAATAAGCTATCTTCAATCATGAACGAAGTATAGCAAAATTTAGGGAATACAACTTCTTAATAAACTAGATGAAGAGCTAAGATAAAAGTTCTTTTTTTATAACATCTGCCACACGAAAAGAGTTGGCATAAATAGTCCAAGTGTAAGGCACACTCCCTCCTGTTGGCATAAAAGATGCATCTGTTACATAGAGGTTTTCTAAATCATGTGCCTTGCAGTTCTTATCTAATACAGATGTTTTAGGGTCATTCCCAAAGCGACAGCCTCCTGCTACTAAGTTTGGTGGAGGGCTTGAAGAGATGGAGTAGTCTATCTCTACTGCTCCCATCTCCTCTAACACTTTAACTGCATTTTTTGCTAAATGTTCACCCACTTCGAGATCTTGTGGATGTGAGTTTAGGTTGATGACACCTACTGGGACCCCCCACTTATCACTCTCTTTTTCATCGACTGCTACATTGCAGTGATCTGTTGGAAGCCAGTCATTAAAGACTTCAAAGGTTAACACGCGAGAAGTTGTAAGTGTTTTTTCTATTTTCTCTGCAAGTTTCTCACCCCAGAGAAGATTGCCCTCATCATCATAGAGTTCACGACTCACTCTACTTATGAGATTTTGATGTTCAAAAAGAAAGTCTATTGTCCCACCCTTATAGATATGGCACCCATCTTCATAATCATACCAGTCCTGTAGACTACGGTTAAAAAAGAGTCCGGGTTGCATCAGTTCTTGGCGTTGCTCTTTTGTAAGCTTCTCAAAGATAAAACGCCCGCTTCCACTTCCACCAGCAGAGAAGATAAGATTCTTTCCTAACTCTCCACTTGAGTTTGCAAGACCATTTGGAAACTCTTTAGTTTTTGAGTTTAGGAGTAAACGCGAGGACTCTATGGCTTGGGCAGCGAGGACAAATATCTTCGCGTTTACAACATGAGGGATTCTATGTTTTGTGTAGTAGTGCGCCCTTACTACCTTGCCATCTTTTGAGTCTAGCTTGTAGACAAAGGCATCGGTCACAACCTTCGCTTTACACTTTTGCAGAAGTGCAGCTCTTGCACTCCCCTTCGCTCCACTTGCACAGCCATAGCTTCCACAAAAGTTTGAGTAGTAACAGCCATTTCGCCCTAGTGCATTTTGGGAGAGAATCGCACGAGGTGTCGGTATGGGAGTAAACTCCAACTCCTCGCAAGCCCCGTCAAACCACTTCGTCACACCATTTGTCTCTAGCATAGGAAAGGGTAGATCAGGTGTTGAGCGAGGCTCTTGGAAATCATGTTCTACAATCTTGCCACTCACACCGATGACTTGTTCTACCTTCTCATAGTAAGGCTCAAGTTCATCATAGCTGATGCACCAGTCCACAACATTAGCTCCCTTTACTTCACCGTAGACACTTAAAAGTTGAAAATCATTTGGTTTCATACGATGAAAATAGCCACTCATAAGGTTAGAACTTCCACCAACTAGAGAGCCATTCCAAAAATTCCAGCCAGACTTCTCACCATCATAACGAGTAAATTTTCCAGATTGTGAGTACTCATTTATGATATGTTTTTGCTCACTTAGTGGAGGGGTAAACATATCTCTACGAGAGACGGCTATCTCATCTTTATTAAAAGTTGACTCATCATAGAGCTCACCTTTTTCCAGCACTACGACTTTAAACCCTGCGTTTGCAAGCTCATAAGCTATGGGTGAACCACCTGCTCCACTCCCGACTATACATACGTCATACATTATAACTGCCTCTCCCTAGATACATCTTTGTTGGTCGTGGTTTTCCACCCTCAAATGCCAGCCATTTCCAGCCAGCTTCTTTGTTGTTGCCACCATAGATAGGGTCACCAAATGCAGCCTCAAAAGTGTAACGTAGGACTGTGTCACACCAAGAACTTCCCCATTTTGTCTGAGTCACATTTTTAAGAACAAGGTGGCGTTTTTCTGAGGAGAGTTTTGTATACTGCTTTTTAAACATCTCTACAGAAGTTTCATTGAGCCACTTGGCACCATTTTTTAGAAATCTTTTATCTTCTTTTGTGACTCGAGGATGTCTGAGAATGATGCTTATATAGTCTGCGGTATTTATACCGAGTTCTTTTGCCCTTGGAAAGAGATCATTTTCTAGGACTTTTATAGTGTCACGAGCAGTTGTTATGCCAAAAACAGAACAACCACTCATGATAATCACTGCACTAGATAAAACACCAGCTTTAAGAAAATTTCTACGGTTTTTAAAAGTCATACTAGAGTCCAAAAAGTGAATCAATAAATGACTTCTTTTTCTCTTTTGGAATGTAAGGAGTAGTTCTCTCATCTATAAAATCAGGATCACCCTTCTCAAACTGCTCCTTAGAGACTCTTTTTATATGTTTTTTTGGTCTCTCTTTTTTAACAAAACCATTACTTTTTGAGCCACTAGCTCCATGAGGTATACACATAAGAGACTCCTTTTTCTAAATTTATACTCATATTATACTAAAAAAGTGTGTAATGAGTGTGTTTCTACTCTGTTCTCCTTTTTTCTAAGTCTATTAAGAGTACATATAAATTCATAAAAACAAAAAAATTTACAACAAATATTTCTTTCTATGAAGACATTTTAAAGACAATTTTAACTATTATGATTTATAATAGAATTAGATTAACTATTTACGAAGGAAAAATATATGCAAACATCCACTATTAGAAATGCAGATCTTGTCAATAAGATACAAATTCTCATTTTTGTACTCTCTAGCATTGCGGAACTATACTCTCTTGGGGTTTCTATATCTTCTGTCTCTATCGCAACTCTAAATATCTTTTTAGCATTTGTACTGCGTCACTATATTCTTGTGATACAAAAAGATATACTTACAGCAAAAGAGACACTCTCTCTAACTGCCGATGGGGACTATAATAAAAAGCTAAAGCTCTCAGGAAAGGGAGAGCTTCAAGAAATGGCTGATGCTTATAACTCTTCATTAGCACAAATCAATAGTTTTTTCACTGCACTCCGACAATCCTCTGAAAACTTCAAGAGTGAGAACTACACACATGTAAGTGCAGAAGGACTTAACCCAGAACTAGAAAATATACTCTCCTTTATTAATGCTTCTGCAGATGCTCTGAACTCACAACATGATGACAAAGGACGTCTTAAACTTGCGCGAGATCTTACACAACAGATGTCAAACGGGAGTCTCAGAGACCTTAAAGTTATACAGAATGATCTCTCTACACAAGTTGATAAACTCACAAGTATTGATACTCTTAACCATGAAAACAATGACAATACACAAGAGATTGTCACAGGTATAGATGCCATAGTAGATAAAACTGCTGACATCGTTGAGAATATATCAGGAACTTCTGAAATAGCTGGTCAACTTACAGAGAGTGTAGAGGCTATCAGTAATGTTATCTCACTTATCAAAGATATATCAGACCAGACAAACCTACTTGCACTCAATGCTGCCATAGAAGCTGCTCGTGCTGGTGAGCATGGTCGCGGTTTTGCTGTTGTTGCAGATGAAGTTCGTAAACTTGCAGAACGGACACAAAAAGCGACTGCAGAAGTAGAGATAAGTGTCCATACCCTAAAGCAAAATGCAACCGAAATAGATGAAAAGGCAACTACCTCCCATACTCTTACAGTAGAAGTTGAAGAGTTAGTAGACTCCTTCAGAGAGAAAACCACTACACTCAATGAAAATGCCATGACAATCCAAAATGACAATAAAAATACACTCTACTCGACATTTGTCATCCTTATCAAGCTAGATCACCTCATCTATAAGTCAAATGGATATAGAACTGTCTTTATGGATCAGGTAGAAGCAGATTTTGCAGATCATCATAACTGTCGTTTAGGTAAGTGGTATGAAGGGGGTAAAGGGAAAGAGCTCTTTGGACACACTCCTAGTTTTGCAAAACTAGCTGTACCACATGAGTTAGTACATACAAATATCTTACAAGCAGTTGAGTGTGTTGTAAATGGAACATGCCTAATGCATGTGAACAATGTCCTAACATACTTCCATGATGCCGAAAAACAGAGTGTACATGTTATGGAGTATCTTGATGGCATGCTCAAAGAGGAGAGAGAGGCTAGAAACTAGAGTCTTACTCTAGTTCTATCCTCAGCAAAACTCACTTTCCCCTTATATATTTTCTTTATTATCTCCAATGTCTCTTGCTCCTTGCCTAATGTTCTTTTCATTCTATGTGTTAAGAGTATATTTTTGACATGAGATTTTTGTGCGATCGTTGCTATCTCGGTTGGATTCATATGTAACTGGGTTGCATACCCCTTTGCCTCCTCTGGGATGGCATGATGTGCAACAAAGAGGTCTACCTCTGTAGCTAGTTTCTCTAAAGAGTGGTTTTCGTTATTTGTATCTCCGCTGATTAAGATACTTTTAGAGTCCACATCTATACGAACTGCTATAGCTGGGACATTTCCGTGGTGTACTGGTATCATAGTGAGTCTAAAATCTTTGTAGACTCTCGTAGTTTTCTCTTCTATGTCTATTGGCACAAGACTAAAAGAGTCGCTATCCTCTTCTAAGATATCTTGCATATACGCATAAGCCCCATCACTCCCAAAGAGTCTCTCGACAAACTCACTCATAGAGGGAAAATAGTGGTTCCCCTCAGGACCTATAACATCTAAACTTGCTCTTCTTTGGGAAAAATATCCAGCCTTCATAAAAGAAGCTAAATCAACACTATGGTCTATGTGCATATGCGTAAGCACTGCAGCTTCAAGTGTTTCTAGTTTCGCATGAGACTGCTCAAAACGTAGCATAGAACCACTACCCATATCTACTATGAGTTTAGCTTCGTCATCTATCCATAGAAGATAGGATGTACTTGCTCTACCATCTATTTCAGGGCCACCTGAGCCTAGAACTTCGAACTCTACCTTCGCTGCGAAGAGTGTTGTAAGTGTAAGGAGTAGTAGTATTGTTTTTTTCATTTTGTACCTCTATTATCATTTGAATTTTTAGTATATCATAGAAAAATGTTATACTTCTTTTAAATTACTACACAAAGATTGCACACTAACTTTGTAGAATACCCCCATCAAAACAAAAAGGATTTCTTATGAAAAGAGATATTAAAAAGTTAGTAGTAGGTGCATCAGTAGTAGGTATTATGACATTAGCAAGTGGTTGTGCTTCTATGGGTATGTGTGGTGGAAGCAAGTGTGGTTCTTCTGACAAAAAGTCTTCAACTTCTAAGTGTGGTGGTGAAAAAGCTGACACTGCTTCTAAGTGTGGTAGCAAGTAGTCCTATGCAAAAGTACTCGTGTGGACTGGGTTTAAGAACTGAGTTTCTTCACGAGATATATGCAACTGAACTTAAACCCTCGTGGTTTGAGATCACTCCAGAGAACTGGATGCATATGAACATCAAACATCGTAAGACCTTTGAACGTCTTGTGAGTGATTTTGAGATAGTAGCTCATGGTCTATCACTTTCAATAGGTTCAAACACCCCTCTCGATACAAACTTTCTCAAAAACTTAAAAACATTTTTAGATGATTATGAGATAGAGTACTACTCCGAACATCTCTCTTTTTGCTCCTTAGATAACAAGCAGATGTATGAACTTCTTCCCTTACCTATGAGTGAAAAGATGGTCACGTACCTCTGTGAGCGAGTCGATGCAGTGCAAAATATTTTAGGTCGAAGTATCGCATTAGAGAATGCCTCGTACTACTATGTTCCTTATGCTGAGATGGAGGAAACTGAGTTTATAAACGAGGTTATAGAGCGAAGTGGAGCAAAACTTCTGCTTGATGTAAACAATGTCTTTGTCAACTCCCACAACCATAAGTTTGACCCCAAAGAGTTTCTTAACAAGATAAACTATGACAATATCGCCTATATGCATATAGCCGGACATATGGAAGTAAGCGATGAGCTCTTTGTCGATACTCATGGAGAAGATGTTAAAGATGAAGTCTGGGATTTGTTAGAGTATGTCAAAAATGCAGGAGTTACTAAGCCACTTCTTCTTGAACGCGACAACGATGTTCCCAACTATGAAAAGATGATGCATGAGTACAAACATATGCAGAAGATTTACTCATGAAAAAAGAGCAAACTATCCAGCAAAAGTTCATTAGGAGTATCACTACACCAAAAAATGCTTCCGAAGAAAATCCTCAGATAGATGTCTATAGAGAGCTAGTTTACTATAGATTTTTAGAGGTGTTTGAAAAAGCTTACCCGCGTTTTGTGAAGATGATAAGCTCCGAACAACTTAGCTCTCTTATCTATGACTTTTTAGCTGTAGGAGCTGCGACACCTATACTTTGGCAAGTAAGTGGAGAGTTTCAAGAGTTTGTAGTGAAAAACAATACTTTAAAGATGCCTTTTTTAGCTGATCTTTTAGCATTTGAGTTTCTTGAGGTGCAGATGTATATGAGAAAGTACAGCACTCAAGAGAGTCAAGACTTTTCCCTTGATACAGGCTACACTCTTTCTGATGAGATTGAAATACGACATTTTTCTCACCCCATACATCACCCTGAGTTTGATAAAAATCCTTTCAGCTTTGAAGCAGGAGACTTTCGAGTGCTCTTTTTTTATAATGAAAAAAACGAAGAGATTTTATGTGAAGAGATAAGCCCTTTTGTAGAAGATTTTTTACTTGCCTTAGATGTAGATACCCCTCTACTCACTCGTATAGAACAAGTAGCTTCAGAGTATGAGATTCAAATGCAAGAACTTTTAGAAATACTTTCTCCTATCCTAGAGAGCTTCTGTGAGAGAGGGATTATTTTTTAAGCAAGTCTTTGATATAAGCAGGTAAATCTTTTCGTAATACATCTCTTATGCTAACCTTCTCCCCATTACTATCTACAGTCACAAAGGTAAATATTGCCTCAGTTACATCATAGTTTTCACGGCTTTTTTTACACTTGACCATAACCTCAACACTTATCTGCATAGAGGTATTTCCTATCTTTACAATTTCGGTATATATGGTAACTATATCGCCATTATGCACAGGCTTTAAAAAATGAAGATCTGATACTGAAACAGTTACAGCCCCCGAGTCCACTATCTCTTCCACAGCGATAGAAGCTGCTTTATCCATTTTCGCCATAATCCAGCCACCAAAAACATTTCCTAAGTGGTTTAAGTCACCAGGATAGGCACGTCCACGTAATGCAATCTCTTTCATATCTCTCTCCTAATCTACTATAGACTCTTTAAAATAATGGTCTACATCCATATATGTCTTACCCGTATGGTCTTTAAACATAAGGTTTTTCTTGCTCAGTTTTTCTATATGCTTGACTCCCATGATGGCAAGAAGATTTTGTACACCATGAAGCATCTGCTCATGGTATGAGGCTATATTTCTTGCCTTTTTCTCTACTAAAAAGGAAGCACGTTTTTTCTTATCTTGAGTTGCTAGTCCTACAGGGCAAGATCTTCCATTAGCACCAGAGCACTCTCTCGCACGAATACATCCAGCACTCATCATAAAGGCTCTAGCGATAGCGATATAGTCGGCTCCTATTCCAAACAATACTACTGCATCATCAGGAGTAAGTACCTTTTCACTTGCGATGATTTTGACTTTTTCTCGTACTCCGACCTCTTTGAGTGTAGTGTCAGCGATATAAAGTGCTTTTGCTATAACCATTCCTACTGTCATCATCATCTCTAGTGGAGCTGCTCCACTACCACCATCTCCACCATCGATGGTGATAAAATCAGGGTAAGCATTACTTCCTGCATCTATGCGTTTTTTGATAAGCTGTGCATACTCATTGAAGCCCTCTTGTGAAGAGATAACTATCTTTACTCCTACTGGCTTATCCGAGAGTTTTTTGAGTCTACCCATAAAGTCAAAGAGCTCCTCTAAGCTGTGGGCAAAAGGAAACTGATTTGGAGAAAAAAGATCCTTGTGTGCTTCTACTCCACGGTAATAAGCGATAGCTTCACTCACCTTACCACCAAGAAGTTTTCCCCCTGTCTGCTTTGCACCCTGCGCCATTTTTATCTCTGTCATTCTGGCGAATTTCATCGTTTTTTTGTATCTCTCTTCATCGAAACTGCCATCATGATGACGGACACCATAGAGCCCACTTCCCATCTGAAAAACAATGTCAGGAAGATCAGAGGGAACAGTCTCTGGAAAATTTTCTATAGGAGCACTCCAGTTAATACGATAACAGACTAAACTTTTCGCATCAAAAAGATAACTCTCACCATCTAGTGCATCTATCACTAAATGTCTATAAATCTTTTCAGCTACCGCATCATGAAGTATAAATTTGAAAAATTTATACACTCCTTTTGCGAAAAAAGTCCCCTCAAAAGTATCAAGATATGTATGATTCTCTTTTTTGTACTTATGTGTGTAGAGAAAGTTTGAGGTCAAACTTCCCTCTCCTGTGTTAATAGGAAAATGCCCTAAATAAGCACCCTTAGAAAATGAACGAGTTCCCTCAGGAGAGATAGCCCCATCACTCATGGCACTTCTCCCAAATAGAGAGTTAGTTCTAAACGGGTACTTTACATCTGTTCCAAAAGTAACATGAAAATCACTGTTCACATCTTCAATATTTAAAACACAGTTAGCATTTTTGATGCTAAGTCTTGCACTCTTTTGTGGCTGTTCTGGAGAAAAAGAGGCATAAGGAGACTTTCTCTCGGATACATTAAGTACCCACTTAACCTTATCAAAAGACTCATAAAATTTCTCATCACCAAAGTATTGGCGCATAGGGTCTCGTAGGGCATAAAAAAAGTAACGCATACGACCTATAAGTGGATAGTTTATGAGTAGCTGATTTTCTCTTTGTATAAAACGGTCATAGATAAAAAGGACTACTGATACAACTACAAAAAGTACAAAAAATGCTTTTAATAAAAATACTATGATAGGAAAATCATATATATGTAAACGGGCTGTAAAATCGGCTAAAGATTCCATTTATAATCCTTTTTCATCTTAGTTTTTCTCCCCAAAGAGTAATCTATCGAGTGAAAACTTTCCTGCACCATGTCCAACTAAAACCACAAGCATTAAGATGTAGTAGAGTACTAACTCATAGCCGTTTTGTAGTTGAATAAGTGTACCGCTAACTTTTGTACCGTTCACATAAGCATCTGTAAAAGAGACTGTGTCATTGACAAAAGCAAAACCATTTTGTCCATGAACTGTAGCCATAGCCACAAACATGATAACGATAAGTGGGATAGAGATAAAACGAGTGAGTAATCCTAAAGTCAAAAGAACTACACCCGTTATCTCTGTACTTGCTGCCATATAAGCATTGAGTGTTGGAAATGGGATACCCATATATCCAAACCACTGAGCAACTGATTCTATATCATTCCACTTCATCATTGCTGGAGCGAAAAAAGTATAGGCTAGAATAAGTCTTAGCCCCAATAGTCCTATTGATTTTGTATACTCACTCAAACGTGTAAACTCTTTATATATATCCTTGATACACATG
This sequence comes from Sulfurimonas sp., assembly GCA_027082875.1. Lineage (GTDB taxonomy): Bacteria > Campylobacterota > Campylobacteria > Campylobacterales > Sulfurimonadaceae > Sulfurimonas. Next base: position 12,092 of record JALWTK010000053.1, read on the forward strand.
ATAAACTCCTTAAGTTTCTTTAATTATCTGTATTCTACTCTTTATCTGTGTTGGTTCTGTGTAGTGAATTTACTATCTAGCTACAGAGGAAATATAGATACTCTAAATATGCTATACTAATGCATAATTTCTTCCAAGTAGGTCCAAGTATGTTTAAAACTCCAGCATCAAATATGAAAGATGTAGACGCTATACTACGTTTTATACTCGCGTTTACCATCGGTATTTTTGCCATCTATACACAGTACTATCTGCTCTTTTTGTTGAGTTTTATTATCGCTTATACTGCGACTACACACTACTGTTTTTTATATGCTCTTTTTCATCTCAACGATCACTTCAGCTCAAAAAACTACTATCTTACTTTTTTACCTAAGTATAATCCCTCTGCTGTTTTTATCTTTGATATGAGTGCTAAGGTAGTTTTTAAAAATGATGCGGCTAGAAAAGCTCTTCCTAATGTGCATGAGACAAATTGTATCTCTATTGTGAACTTTAAAGAGATGATAGAAGACTCTCTCTCAGATAACATTATGTTTAACTATAAAGAAAAATACTACAAAATAGAGATTCAAGGACTTGCTAAAGAGAAACTACTCCTCGCCTACCTCACAGATGTAACCGAGGTAATAGAACTCAATGATGCCATAGAGGAGACACAACGCGAAGTCATCTATGCTATGGGAGAGATAGGCGAAACACGTTCAAAAGAGACAGGAAACCATGTCAAACGTGTTGCTCTATACTCTAAAGAGTTAGCACTTTTGTATGGACTTTCACAAAAAGAGGCTGAGAAATTACAGATGGCTTCTCCTATGCACGACATCGGAAAAGTAGGTATCCGAGATGCCATCTTAAATGCACCTCGGAAACTTACAAGTAAAGAGTTTGAAGTGATGAAAACACATGCACAACTAGGCTATGAGATGCTAAAACACTCAAATAAAGAGATTCTTCAAGCAGCAGCTATAGTAGCACATGAACACCATGAAAAGTGGGATGGTTCAGGCTATCCAAACGCCACCAAGGGTGAAGAGATTCATATATATGGTCGTATTACTGCTGTTGCTGATGTCTTTGATGCACTTGGGAGTGAGCGAGTTTATAAAAAAGCATGGGAGTTAGAGAAAATTTTAGAGCTTTTTAAAGAGCAGAGTGGTAAACATTTCGATCCCAAACTCGTACAACTCTTTTTGGATAATCTCGACACTTTTTTAAAGATAAGAAGTCAGTTTGAAGATGTAAAAGCATGATGAAGATGTACAAACTCAAACTTTATTGTGAGATTGCTATATCTAAACCTATCATCACTCGAGCCTTTAAAGTCTCTCTTTTTGTAGGAACTACACTCAACCTTATCAATCAAGGGGATATTCTTGTTCATCTAGAGTTACAAGAGCTCCATTTTCTCAAGATTTTACTTACCTATTTTATTCCTTATATTGTCACCACCTACACAGCAACAGCACTTAAAATAGAGTTTCAGATAGGAACAAAAGCAGTAGTAGAGGCGGACTTAGTCTGTAAAAAACATCATACTGAGATACATGTCCAAAAAGATGAACTTATTCCTGAGTGCCCAAAATGTGGTATACATACACATTGGAAACTTAAGTAAGGTTCTCTTTAAATTTCGGATGATGAAAGTGAAGTCTATGATCACAAGTCGTCGAGACTACAGAGGCATCAAAAGTGATAGAGCCTATCTCTAGCCACTCTTTAACACCACCCTTTTCACTATTTGCCACTGAGATAGTAAAGGTAAGTGTGCTACGGTTATCATCGAAGAGAAATTCATCTCGAAAGTCTGCTCTGTTAATAAGAGTCTGATTTTTAGCTAACTCTATCTTCATCCACTTTGGTGTATGTGCATTGCTTGTGTTATTTTCACCCATATAAGAGATTTCATAGAGTTGTCTTATGCCGGGGTTTGTATCAACTTCACCGAAAACTTTAGAGACCTTTGCTGCATATAAGAAGTACTTTACAACAGCAAGGGTAAGAGAGCCTTTGGGTTCATTTGTAAGACTTACATCTGTGTACTGCTGGGCATCAGTCCCACCTAAATCATCTATGACAAAAAAGTTTGCTGTATTCTCACTATTCATTTTAAGAGGGTCGAGTGTAGCAAAAAGTTTTCCAGCTAGACCAAAGGCTCTAGTTTCACCCCGTTTTGTCTCACTCAAAGCAGAAGAGGCACGAGCAATAATAAGTGCTTTACTCCCCTGCTTAAAGTAGCCACTATAAGGATTTTGAGTATCTATTTCCCAAATACCTTTGAGACAAACACCATTAGGGTGGGCAAGTTTATCGTAGTAGTCTCGTATGTCGGAGTGTTCGACTAAAGTTCTTGTTGCATCTTCAAAGATGATATCTCTAGCCCCATCAAAAAGCTGTGAATAAGAGACTTCATTTTGTGGAAGTGTCTCTAAGGGATCCGAGTTCACAGCATCCCATACAGCTTGAAACTGGTTTGGGACTATAGTCACTTGAGGCTCTGTCTCTTGTACTATTTCTGGTACAGGAGCAAGAGGTCTTTGCTTACTGCTAGAGCCACAGCCACTTAGTAGTGCGAGAATCAAAATATAGAATATACTTGGCATAAAAGTTTTTCCTTAAAATATAAATAAAAGTAATAATGAATTAGGATTATAACAGTAAACTATAAAGAGAGTATTAAGAAGAAAAGGCAACTCTCAAATGAGAGTTACTTGTTGTAGAGCTTTTTAGAAGAAGTAGAGACTACTTACTTCCACACTTACCAGCACCACATTTTTTAGCAGGAGCTTTTTTAGCTTCTTTTTTACCGTCACCACATTTTCCTGCACCACATTTCATATCTGAAGCTTTTTTAGCCTCTTTCTTACCGTCACCACATTTTCCTGCACCACATTTCATGTCTGAAGCACTTAAGCTAACAGCACCAATTCCTGTAAATAACGCTGCTCCTAAGAGTAGAGCTGTAAGATTTAATTTGTTCATTTTCATGTCCTTTTCATTTTGTTTTGAAGCATTGTATCCAAATTTTGTGTAGTGTTTGTGTACACATTATTGTATAATTATACAAATAGATTTTAAAGGTTACCTTATGATACTAAGTAAAGAGACTCTACTCGAGCAATTTCGATCATTTTATAAAGAGAATAAGCCCGCTACGATGGAAGATGCTATAGAGAAGTTTTCTGTCTTTGGTGGTGTAGAGTGGGGCAACTTAGACTGCACAAAACCTACTATAGAACTTGTAGAAGAGCTCATACTTCCAGACTTTAGATACATTCGTAACGATATCACAGAGTTAACAGATGGTCTGCCTCTGCACCACTCTATACTCACAGGACTTGCAACTGGAGACTCTCGTATGCAGACTGCGTTTAAGAGAGCAAGCGTTTCTAAAGATGTAGGTGAAAATGCCATCTTAGAACTCAATGAAGCGAAGATTATCCGTAGTTACAAATCAAGTGCAATCTTCAACTCTCCATTTTTACGATTTTGGTTCGCATTTATAAGTCCTATCTTTAAAGGTATTCGCGATGGCGACTATGCTGAGATGAAAGAGCGTTGGGAGAAACGTAGAAGTGAGTTTGTGCAGCTTACCTTTGTGCAACTCTCTTATGAGTTACTTAAAATCAACTTCAAAGAGGATAGACTCAAAGAAATTCGCCCCTACTTTGAGAACGATGTAGAGCTTGATATCTATGCCAAAACAAACTCCAAACAGACTATAGCAGGAGTCTGTCGCTACTCAAATGCCAAGGTCAAGAAAAGTGAACTTACAAAACTTCAAGAGTCTTGTGAAAAAGCTGGCATAAACGCAGACATACTGGTCATAGTCTCTAAAAATGGCTTCACAAAAGAGCTCAAGTCTCTTAAAAGTGATAAGTTAAGACTCATCACACTTAAAAACTTTAAAAAGATAGTTGAGTAAATAGATGCAAGAAAAAGTACTCTTAGTTCATGGTTGGGGAGGAAGTGACTTCCCTCACTGGCAGTCATGGCTTGCTAGCGAGATAGCAAAAGAGTATGGCACAGTTCAGTTTTTACATTTCACTGATGTTGATGTACCAAAGCTTGATCTTTGGAGTGCCGAGCTGTTAGAGGCTCTTGAGAGTTTTAAGCCAGATATTGTCATCTGTCACTCACTTGCAAACACTCTTTGGTTTCATCTATGTAACACGACAACTCTCAGTGAAATTCAAAAACTTTATCTAGTTGCACCACCGAGTTTACAGTGCAGTGTTCCTGAGCTAGAAGAATTTTTTCCAGTGCAACTACCAATACAACTTTATGCAAAAAAGGCTCTACTTGTAAGCTCTACAAATGATCCTTATATGCCTATGAATGAAGCAAAGATTTTACAAAAAAAGTTAGACATAGAGATGAAAATTTTAGAAAATGCTGGGCATATAAATGCAGAGAGTGGCTATGGTGAATGGCCTTGGATACTAGAGAGTTTACAAAAAAAAGTAGCTAAAGGTTAGACATAAAGGTCTATTGCATTAGCTGTTACTGTAGGTTTTACTACCTGCTTCTGAACCTTTTCAAACTCTTGAGCCTTTACTTCAGTCCTATCTAGCACTGCTTTTGGCAGACCTGCACTACTCTTAGAATTCTCGTCTTTGACAGAGTTTGGATCAAGTTTACCGACCTGAACCGAACTCGTTGAAGGTGATTGAAATAGATACTGAGCTACTTGCATAAGATCCTCCTCAAAAAGTTGTTTCAATAATTATAACACAAAAAAAAATACATTTTTCTTAAATTTTTGACTTAGCACAAAGAGTGTATACTTTCTAAAAAAGAAAAACTATGACACCAACACTCTACTTCCTCCGCTCAAGTGAGAGCAAAATCGTACAAAACATGACACCACTCGCCCATAAAAATGCAGACAATCTCAACATATACTATGACTTCTATGGACTCACTCCAAACGACTTAGGACTCTATGCTTTAGTGAACAATACTATAGTCGGAGCGATATGGAGTAGAAAGATAGAGGGCAAGGCACCACTACTAAGTCTAGCAATACTACCAGAGCATAGAAGAAAAGGTCTAGCAACTGCTATGATGGAGCAGTTCCTACTAGAAGCAGGAGCTGTTTATGAAGAGCTCAATGTGGAGACTTATGGGGACTCTAGCAATATAAACTTTTATAAAAAGTTTGGTTTTGTTACAACACAAAGAACAATGATGCAAAAACTTCTCAAACGCGAAGAGATCACTCGCCCTACAGATGGCTATGACCCTCGCAGATGGATGGATTAAGCTTTAAGAAGATGATGTTATTTCAGTGTAACTACACAAATCTAACACACTTTTTAGATATAATCCTATAATAAAAAATTATAGGAGCTTATTTTGGGTCTTAAAGAGATGTGGTTGAATTATGGCGAAGAGGTACCTGGGTATGATATTCGCGTTGTAAACGAAAGAGAGGCGAGAGCTGCTGCTGGTATCCTTGGTATGCTTGGTACTATTGTGATCTTTATTGGTATAGGTTTTGGTCATATTATCGTGGCACGAGTTTATCTTGCCTTTTTATTTTTTGATTTTGTTGCCAGAGTTTTTAATCCTCGCTACTCACCCTCTCTTCTTTTAGGAAAATTTATAGTTCGTAATCAAAAACCCGAGTATGTAGGTGCACCGCAAAAACGTTTTGCATGGGCACTAGGATGGATGATCTCCTTTCCTATGGTCTGGTGGTTTGTCCTCCACTGGGACATCACTTTTTATAAGGTGATGATCTGTGTTCTATGTATTTCACTTATGTTTATGGAAAGTGCTTTTGCTATCTGTGTTGGATGTCTTATCTACAAATGGGTCATGAAAGATGCTCCTCAGTACTGCCCAGGTGGTGTTTGTGAAATGAAAGTCAAAGAGCCTATTCAGATGTTTAACCCTCTGCAGAAGTTTATAGCCGTCATGGCAGTAGTTGGTTTGCTTATAGGTGGTTACCTCTTCTTAGCCAAAACAGACTCAAAAACATTTTTTGGTCAGTTTTTACATGAAGCAGTCTTAACAAAAGCACAATTTAAAAAAGAGAAAGATGAAAAGTATCAGCGAGAACTCGATAAAGAGTTTGGGGATGATGATTCTTAGAGAAAATATGTCAATTTGCAATATTTTTTCTGCATAGTCTAAAATTTTCCTATACTTCCTTACAAAAAAATTGTTAAGGAAGATTATGAATGGAACTATTTTGGTAACTTACAAGATACTATGTAAAGCGGATTTAAACAAAACTATACTTCTTGAGAAACTACTAGAAAATGAGAAAATTGCAAAGGTAATTAAGAGTGAATATGCAAAGGGATTTCGCAACATTGCTCTTCTCGCCGACTCTAATGAATCTCTACTTAAGATAGAGACACAAAAAGAACTCCATAGTTTTGAGGTTTCCAAAGATGACTTTGCAGACATCCTAGACTTAGCAGAAGAGGATGCTCAAAACAAAAAACTCATCAAAAAAGAGTGTGACCGTGTAGAACTCGTAGACATAGAAACAAGAGTCTAACTCCAAGCTCCTATTTTCCCCTCTAAATCAACTTGAGTAAGATAAAGCCTTAGGTCGAACTCTACTTGATGGTAGTTAGGCTGCATGTATTCACAAAGTTTATAAAAGGCTTTATTGTGCTCTTTTTCTTTAAAGTGTGCGAGTTCATGGACTACTATCATCTCCAAAAAATCCTCAGGGGCTTTTTTGAACATAGAAGAGACTCGTATCTCATTTTTTGCTTTGAGTTTGTTTCCTTGGACACGAGAGATAAAGTGGTGTGTCCCTAGAGCATTATGTATGACATTTATCTTGCCATCATAGAGTGTTTTTGAAAGAGGTGAAGACTTTTTCATATGCTCATTTTTCAGTGCCATTGTGTAAGAAAAAAGCTTTTTATCATCTGTGATGCTATGGGCTGAAGGATATTTACGAAGTAGGTGTTTTGCTAAGTTTCCAGACTCTATAAGCTGAATAACCTGCTCTTTGGTGGCGTTTGGATAGTGTGAGAGGTATTTTAATTTCATTGTGCTAAAAGTTTTTCTATATCTACTTCTATCTCTCGTGGTTTTGTCGAGGGACCATATCTTTCTACGACATTTCCTTCTCTGTCCACTAAAAACTTTGTGAAGTTCCATTTGATAGCATCTATCCACAAAGCACCACCCTGTTGTTCTTTTAAGAACTTATAGAGAGGGTCTGCATCCTCACCGTTGACATCTATCTTGGCAAACATATCAAACTTAACATCGTAAGTGCCTTGACAGAAGAACTTAATCTCTTTATTTGATGCTGGTTCTTGTGAGAGAAACTGGTTTGAGGGAAAGCCTAGTACCATAAACCCATCATCTTTATACTTCTCATAGAGGGACTCTAAACCTTCATACTGAGGAGTAAAACCACACTTACTTGCTACATTTACGATGAGAAGGACTTGACCTTTGTATTTTGAAAGAGAGACACTCTTTTCATCAATGCTCTTGACACTGAAATCATATATACTCATAGAAGATGCCTCCAAACTACTCATTAGTAAGCCTAATAAAAGAACTCTAAAGAATCCAAACACTAAACTTCTTCCCTTTTATCTTCCCGCGTTTAAGAGCATCATGTGCATTGTCTATAAACTTAGTCTCTATAGCCACATAAGCCTGTCTATCGTAAATATCTATCTTGCCTATGCTACTTCCTTTGAGACCTGCATCACCAGTTAAAGCACCAAGAAGATCTCCTGCACGGAGCTTATCTTTTTTCCCACCTTCGATAACAAGAGTCACGAACTGTGGTTTGAGTTCATAGTTTGTGCTTCCTTTGAGCTCTGCATCTTCTATGAAACTTCTCTCACTGCTTCTATATTCATCAGCCTTTTCTTGCTCATAAGCCGAGTACAGAGTGATAGCTACACCCTCAGCACCCGCACGAGCTGTTCGTCCTATTCTATGTGTATAAGTCTCAGTTCCATGAGGTATGTCATAGTTTACAACCATCGAGAGCTCTTTTATGTCAAGCCCACGAGCGGCTACATCTGTTGCGACTAAGATAGGACAAGATTTGTTTGCAAACTGCACTAAGACATCATTTCTCTCATACTGCTCTAAGTCACCGTGAATTGCAATAGCATCTATCTTTCTTTTTTGAAGATTTTCAGCCAGCTCTTTTGCTTCTATTTTAGTGTTTGTAAAGACTATGACATTTTCAGGTTTTCTCTCTGATAGGATTTTTACGAAACTATCTTCTTTGTTTTGAGTAGCAATGAACTGCTCTTCTATCTTATTTGCCACTTCTGCTTGTGTTGTTTTCACACTCACAGCATCTTTTTGTATTCGCTTACTTACAGCTAAGACTTCATTATCATACGTAGCAGAAAAGAGCAGAGTCTGCTTCTCTTTAGGAGTAAACGCCATCACAGACTCTACCTCTTCGAGAAATCCCATATCAAGCATTCTATCAGCTTCATCTAAGACTAACGTTTGTAAGTTTGTTAGTTCTAAGCTCTCTTTGTTTAAGTGCTTAAGAACCCTACCTGGTGTTCCTACAATGATATGAGCCTGATGAGAAAGAGAGCCTAACTGTCTACCAAAACTCTCCCCTCCTGTTAGCATTAGTATCTTGATATTGTGTTTAAATCTAGCGATACGGCGAAGCTCTTTAGCCACCTGATCAGCAAGTTCACGTGTTGGACACATCACTAAAGACTGCACACGAAACTTTTTCACATCAAGCTTGGAGAGTAGCCCTATACCAAACGCAGCAGTCTTTCCACTTCCAGTTTTTGCTTCAGCGATGATATCTTTGCCATCTAGTATAAGGGGGAGTGTTTGCGCTTGAATAGGAGTCGCGTTTGTATAGCCAAGAGAGTCGAGTGTAGTAAGCATTTCTGCTTCGAGTGGGAGGTCTTTAAAGTTCATAATGTTATCTTTTTATGAAATTATACCCTTATTCTTAAACTGATACATCATAAGTGATGCTGCAACACCAACATTGAAGCTTTTTACACCCTCTTGCATCTCTATTGTTACGACCTCATCACAGAGTTCTAAGATATCTTCTGCTATTCCTTGTCCCTCATGCCCCATTATAAGTACCCATTTTTGAGGTGTCTTGACACGACTAAGTGGTGTTGAGTTTTCTGCCACTTCTGCTGCAAAAACTCTGTATCCTTTTGCCTGTAAAGCTACTATACTCCGCTTTATATCTTCATGAACATATGTTCTTATCTTTGTTGCATACCCCATGGAAACACGAAGAGCACGTCGGTTAAAGGGGTGTGGTGTATCTTTTGGGATGATGAGAGACTCTACTCCAAGAGCGGCACAACTTCTCACGATAGAGCCAACGTTTTCAGCAGAGGTGATGCCATCAAGGAGTAAAACTTCATTACTTAGAGCATCAATAGTTACATCACAAGGGCGAATCCCATGCATCATACAGTTGTGATGTATCTTATGTCCTACTATCTTTTTCATCTCTTCTTTTGTAGTGAGATATTTTTTGGGAATATTTTTCTTTTCTAGTAGTTCTGAAAACTCCTCATAGTACTCTTGAGTTGCAAGCATGCTTATGACCTCAACATCAGACTCCAAAACAAGATTCACAACCTTTGGAGAGTCAGCTATAAAACTTCCATCCGCTCTAAATGCAGATTCTCGCAGAGAGCTATAAATATCTAGCTCTGGTATTTCTATATTATCTATATTATGAATCATCTTTGTATCAATTCCTTTTCTATATGCTTACAAGCTAAGTATTTAAACTATATCCTAAGTCTATCACATCAATACTAGAAGGAGCTAAAATAGAAAATTAATGTTATAAAATATTTCAATTAACTTATGATATACTATTTACAAATCATGCACCATCAAGGAAATTAATAATGAAAATAAAAAAACTAGTAAAATCAATCACAATTTCAGCACTTGCAAGTGCCATGCTAGTAGGATGTGGTAGTAGTGACAATAGTAGTGCAAATACAAATATAACTACACCCCCTACACCAACATTAAAGACTGACTTAACAATAGTTGATCCATATATTCAAGATGCTGTAATGTATTGGGATAAAAATAATAATAATCTCTTTGATAGTGGAGAGCAAATATCAACTCCTACAAGTAAATATGGTGCTTGTACTTTTAGCCCTGCCTTACCAGATGGTGCTAAAGTTGCTATGAAATCAAAAGGTATTCACAATGGTGTACCCTTTGATGGGAGCTTAACAGCGAATATTTCAGGAACTGGCATTGTTTCTCCAATGACAACACTTTTAGAAAAGTTTGATGGAGACACTACTGCTGTATTAGATTTATTAACGACAGCAGGGATTACCTTAACTGCTGCAGATTTGAACAAAGATCCTATGGCTGGTCTAGTAGTGGACAGTAATGTTAATAAAATCCAAGCATCCGTGGCAATTAATACCTTTCTTGAAGTTATTGGTACAGGTTCAGATAAAACTGCTATTAAAAATGCTTCTGCAACACTTAAAGAGTCTGTAGAGTTTACAAAAAAAGCTATAAAATCTGAAGATATGACCAATCAAAAAGATATAGATTCTGCTATTAATTCGGCAGTTGCTATTGCTAACTATATAACTACAAAAGCCAAAAGTGGAGATACAACAACTTTAAATACTTTGAGTAGCGATGCAACTTCTGTTGATACTTTGATGACTGCTTTAACAAGTAAATATAATAATGATTCTACAAAATCATTTAAATTAGACCCAACTAAATCTATTGCAGAGGCAGGAGATAGTATTAGTGAAGCAAAATCTATGACAGCACAACAATATTTTGAATTCATTGGACAAAGTCTATCTATGGAATACTCTGCTGGATCTAGTGATGGTGCTGATTACAATAATAGTGATGACCTTGACTCTGCCTACATGGGCTATAGTGCCTTTAGTAAAACTGGTGACACCCTCACCGGTAAGTTCATAGACTTTTCGTGGGATACTGACAAACATCTGAGTTCTTCGTTCAATATAACAGGTACTTTATCAGGAACCTTGGCTAATGGTAGTGTTGATGGTACATCAAATGGTATAGAAGAAGATGGGACTGAGTATAGTGGAACTCTTCAAGGTACTTTTAAAACAGATGGTAGCATATACATAGATAACTTTACAGAAACTAGAGATAGTAAAACCCAGATTAATGCAGGTAAAGAGATATTTATAAGTGCTATAAAAGTTACCAAAATTGCAGGTGTTTTGGTAGGTGATATAGATAGAGATGTTTATAAAGTAAAAACAAAAAGTCAATATGGTTTAATGGATGGTAATAATTTTGTAGCTAGTGGAGATGGGTATGATGGAAATGGTTGGGATTGTTCAGATTTAAATATTACACAATATGTTCAAAATCTAATAGGTTATAAATTATCTGCGAATGGTGGAGCCAATACAAAACTTATATTTGCTGAAAATGGAAAGTTTATAAACAGAGATACTAACCTTACTGTAAGTGATGTTCACTGGTCTATAACTGCTAATACTCTTCAAGTTAGAGGCTATGATGATTATGATTTTAGAATCAAAGATGGTCAATGTGATAGTAATTGGATAGGTGATATGGGATGGACTTTTACAGGTGTAACTCCAACTGAAGCTAATTCTATATTAAAAATTTTAGTGCCTGATGAGAATTTGACTGTTGATTAAACAACTCAGGTAAAGAGATAAAGTTTAAGCAGCATAAGGATTTTCAAACTTGTTAACACTACGCATAGATTCTAGGGCAATATGCTCTATAACTTCCATCTCTAAGTGATGTTTTCTTTCAAACTCATGAATAGCTTCAGTATTAAAACTTTCTATATCTTCAACGAGTTGGTAGATTTCACCAAGAAGGCCCTCCTTATAGAGTAGTGCGAGTTCTACTTCTTCAGAGATGTTCAGATGCTGCAGTATCTCTTCGAGTTCCACACCAAAAACAGTATCCATAAGAGAAAGAACACCCACAAAATAGGCCTCTCCTAGTCTATTACTACGGGCTAAAGGCTCTACTATTTTTAAGATATTTTCCATAAGTTCTGTACGGTTTTTCACCATAAGCATAAGTGGAGAGTGTCCACTTTTACTTACTGACTTAGAGTATATCATTAGCATAAGCCACTGTCCTAGGGGTATACGTCCTACAAGAGTAAGTATATGATGGATACTCGATATTTTATTACGAAACGCGAAGGATCCAGAGTTTATAAACTGTAAAAGTTGCACCGTTATTTCATGATTTAACTCAAACTCTTTAGTTATTTCATCTATATTTACATCATCCATAAGGAGATTGTAAAGCTTGAGTACTGACATATTAGAAGGTTCAAAAGAGGCATTTTCTAAGATCTTTGGTTTAGAAAAGAAGTAGCCTTGAAACCAGTCACATCCTAGCTCCTTCGCTTCTGTGTACTCTTGAAGTTCAGAAACATGATCGGCTATAACTTTGATGCCCTCATTATGAACTTTTCTAATCATCTCTTGAAGTTGTAATGAAGAACTCTCTTTTATATTGACTTTTACAAAGGCAAACTTTTCAAGAACATTATCATACTTATCCATACTCTGTGCATTTATGATAAAGTTATCTACAGCAAGGAGATAGCCTTTTGCATGCAGGGTATCCAGGCGTTCACAAACTCTATCTGTCATCTCCACCTCATCTAAGATACTAAAAACAAAAAACTCTTTGGGAATAGAGTATATGATATCATGCATCAAAAACTTTTCACTAATCTTCACAAAAGCTCTTCTCTCACCAAGCAGTGCATGTGTGCCAAACTTGTTGAGCACATGATTAACCACTGTAGCACTTGTATATCTGTTAAGCACAGTCTCACTACCACGATAGAGTATCTCATAGGCACAAAGCTCTGAGTTTGAATCGAGAATAGGTTGGCGACCGAGAGAAATGTTTTGCATGAAATTTTCCTCTATAAGAATTGATGATATATTGTAGCGAATTATGCTAAAATAAATGATGAAATTTTACAAAGGTATGTGCTATGAATATTCTCCTGATGGAAGATGATCCTGTCCTCTCAGATATACTA
>JALWTK010000054.1 GCA_027082875.1 Sulfurimonas sp.
CTTCTAGCACTAAACCTCAATGGAGCCAAAATGATGATAGTGCTATGCATAGAGGACTCACTTACACAGCTCTCAAAGCTGCAGGTAAATCAACTGATGCACCCCTGCTAGTTCTAGATTTCCAAAACAAATCTATAAAAGAGTTAAAAATCAACTTCGCTTCTTATATCGTGCCATCACTCATTTCTCAAGTAATGGGAGAACTCAACTACAGCTTTCATCTTGGTAATGTAAGTGTGACTCCGGGTATCCGTTATATCAAACAGTTTGACAATGGTGCCGGTGCAGTTGGTGGAGCAGCACTTCTTCCTTCCCTTACAGTAAAAGAAAAATATAAAAATTATAACTCCCTTGATTCACAAATGATTGCAGCAAGAGTTGTTACAAAGTTTGACACTTACAAAATCAATCTTGCTTACACTCAGGTACTTGATGAAGCAGACCTTGTTATGCCATGGAGAGGTTTCCCAACCGCTGGATACACTCGTTCTATGGGAATCTATAACTGGTTTGCTAATACAAAATCCTATAGACTAGAACTTGTTAAAAATGCTACAGCCACTGGGCAGTATGATGATCTTTTCATTCAGACATCGGTACTTTATATCAATGGAGATGAAGATAAATTTAACACTGATAACTTCAAAGCTTCAGATAGTATGTACTATTATATAGGTTTTATACAAAATGCTCCGGCTCTGCCAAACCTTCAGTATAGACTCCGTTTAGGCTACAGAGATTTTATAGAATCTGCCTCAACTGTACCAAACTACCTTGACTCGCGTTTAGAGTTTAACTACCTTTTTTAGGAGCTTTTCTATGAGTAAATCAGCCCTCCTCTTTTTTCTTTTGCTTTTTACTCAGCTACAAGCATCTTCCATAAACATCGCAGCGGCAGCAAACCTCAGCTACACTATAAAAGCATTAGAGTCTGCATTTGCTAAACAGCACCCTGATATTCACCTCAAAATGACTCTAGGTGGCAGTGGAAAGATGACAGCACAAATAATGCATGGAGCACCTTATGGACTCTTTTTAAGTGCAGATATGCTCTATCCTCAAAAACTTTATAGTAGTGGCTATGCTATAACAGAGCCAAAAGTTTACACAAAAGGAGCTATAGCATTTTTTACAACTAAAAAGTTTGCACAGCCTCTTTCGCCAAAAATACTTACATCAGCACAGATAAATAAAATCGCCATAGCAAATCCAAAAACAGCACCCTACGGAAGAGCAACGGTAGAAGCACTCAAAAAGAGTGGTGTTTACTCTTCCATAAAAAAGAAGTTTATCTACGGAGAGTCTATCTCTCAGACTCTTATATTTGCCTCCTCATCAGACATAGGAGTTGTAGCACTCTCAGCTCTCTACTCTCCACAGCTGAAGAGATATAAAGAGGGAAAAAACTGGGCTTTAGTAGATACTAAACTCTACACACCTATAGCACAAGGGATGGTTCTCTTACAAGAAGCAAAGAGAAACCCAGACTACAAACTTTTTTATGACTTTATCCTTTCCAAAGAAGCACAAAATATCTTCTCCAAAAATGGATATATCAAATGAGCCATATAAATGCAAGAGTCTCCGCCATAGAGAGTGAGGGTATCATCCATATAGTTAGCTTTCAAGCTGGTACAAATCTACTTAAGATGATGAGCCTTGAACTTCCTCGGCATATAAAAATAGATACAGAGGTGAAACTTCAAGTAAAAGCAACATCAGTTGCCCTAGCAAAAAACCTCAGCGGTACATTTAGCTACTCCAACCAGATAAGCTCTCAAGTAAAGAGCATCGAGCAAGGCAAACTCCTCTCTTCTCTTATACTTACAAAAGAAGAGTTGCGTTTGGAGTCCATCATCACTACAGCAAGTCTCAAACGACTCTCTTTATCTATAGGTGATAATGTCACAGCCCTTATCAAGTCCTCTGATCTCTCCATAGCAGAGGTACTCTAATGCTTGAGCCTTTTATACTCAGCTTCAAACTCGCTAGTATCACAGTAGCAATTTTGTTTCTCATCGCTCTCCCCCTTGCTTGGTATCTCTCACAAACTCGCTCTAAACTCAAACCATTTATAGAGGCTATAACTGCCCTACCTATAGTTCTACCTCCCTCAGTTTTAGGATTTTATATACTCGTAGCACTCTCTCAAAACTCTCCTATTGGAGCTTTTTTTAAAGATACCTTTGATATTAGTTTAGTTTTTAACTTTACCTCACTTGTCATTGCAAGTTGTTTTTACTCTCTACCCTTTATGGTGCAACCTCTCCAAAGTGGTTTTGAGTCTCTCAACAAAAACATGATAAATGCCAGCTATCTTGCAGGTAAGGGAAAAGTAGAAACAGTCTTTAGGGTAGCTCTACCAAACATCAAACCAGCACTACTTACAGCCATTATCATCACCTTCGCCCACACAGTTGGGGAGTTTGGCGTTGTGCTTATGGTAGGTGGAAGTATCCCAGGGGAGACTAAAGTAGCCTCTGTTGCTATATATGAGATGGTGGAGACTATGGACTATGCCTCTGCACATATCTACAGTGCTATTATGATTTTGATAAGCTTTGCAGTTCTTTTGAGTGTCTATACCTTTAATGCAAAACATAAAAAAAAGTTTGGACTTTAAATGATAGAAATAAAAATACAAAAAGAGCTGTTTGGGACAAGAGAAAATACTCATTTATCCTTAGATATAAACATCTCAATACAAAAAGGTGAGTTTGTAGCACTTAGTGGAGCAAGTGGCACCGGAAAAACCACACTCTTAAATATCTTAGCTGGACTGCAGGATGCAGATGGGAGCATCAAAGTTGATGGAGAACAGTGGTTAGAGAAAAACAAATCTCTAGCACCTCAAAAACGCTCAATAGGATTTATGTTTCAAGACTATGCTCTTTTTGATAATATGTCACTCCTAGAAAATCTCCTTTTTGTAAAAAAAGACCAAGACCTAGCTCTGCGTCTTCTCAAGATGACAGGATTAGAGGCATTACAAAGCAGATATCCAAAAACACTTAGTGGTGGCCAGAAGCAACGTTTGAGTCTATGCCGTTCTATAATGTCACAGCCAAAGCTTCTCCTTCTGGATGAACCTCTCTCAGCACTTGACCCAGAGATGCGCACACAGCTTCAAGAGGAGATCTTAGCTCTTCATAAAGAGTTTGGGACTACTACGATTATGGTTTCTCATGATCCTAGTGAGATATACAAACTCGCCTCTCGTGTGTTAGTCTTAAATAAGGGGAAAATCACTCAAGATGGAGAGCCAAAAGAGGTACTACTACAAACAAAAGGGAGCCAAAAGTTCTCTTTTCGCGGAGAACTTTTGGAACTCAAAAAAGTAGATATAATTTACCTCGCTGTTGTTGCCATTGGTCAGCAGTTAGTTGAGATAGTACTCTCTTATGAAGAGTCAAAAGATCTACAGGTAGGAGAAAAAGTAGCTATATCTACAAAAGCATTTTCGCCCACCCTTACTCACATATAAAGTAGGTATCATTATGATTACAAAAAATATTTATTATACTAATAAAAAAGCCTTACAAAAGTTTATTCAAAACAATACTTTTGCAGACAAATCTTCTCTTCTAATTCAAGTTTTTAGTTCAGAACTTAAGAAAGATATCCTACAAGATTTACTCAAGGAACTCACTACACTACTGCCACAAGCAAAAATTATCGGAGCAACAACAGATGGAGAAATTTTAGATAATGTCGTAAGTATCGATAAAATCATTCTCAGCTTTACCCTCTTTGAGAAGGCTACACTTAAAGTTGCCTATGAAAAGAATAGAGATGACAGTTTTAGCTGTGGAGTAAATCTAGCAAAAAAACTTTTAGAAGATGATAGTAAATTATTCTTTCTTTTTTCAGATGGTCTACACTCAAATGGAGAGGTCTTTTTAAATGGCATAAAATCCATAGCGAAGGAGACTGCACTTTGTGGTGGTATGGCAGGGGATGCAGCACTCTTTAAGACAACATATATCTTTGCACAAGAGAAAATAATCTCTAATGGTAGTGTTGGGGTCAGTGTCAACACAGATAGACTCAACATAAAAACTTCTTATAGTTTTGACTGGCAAGAGATAGGTAAAGAGTTTACTGTAACTGTAGCTAAAGATAATAGAGTTTATAAGCTTGATGATAAAACTGCAGTAGAGACTTATGCACACTACTTGGGTCAAGAGATAGCATCTTCTTTACCAGCAGTCGGAATAGAGTTTCCTCTCATTATCACTCGTGGAGATATGAAAATTGCTCGTGCTGTTTTAGGGAAAGAGGAGGATGGTTCACTCATCTTTGCTGGGAACTTAAACATAGGTGACAAAGTTCGTTTTGGTTATGGAAACCGTAACCTCATTTTAAAAGAAGCTACAAAAACTCAAGAGTATTTTTCCTCTTGCAGACCAGAATCTATATTTGTGTACTCATGTATGGCAAGGCGAAGATTCTTAGAAGAGAGTATCGCTACTGAGCTCACTCCTTTGGCCATGCTTGCACCAACAAGTGGTTTTTTTACCTATGGTGAGTTCTACAAGTCGGAGAGTTGTGAGCTTTTAAACCAAACTATGACCGTTATCGCACTTAGTGAAGAGATGCCAGAACAAAGTTCGTATAAATTTGACAACACCCTTTTAAAAGAGAATTTTGTAGAAGAGAGTATCACACAAAAAGCACTTTCTCATCTTATAGAGACTACTTCTAAAGAGCTCCAAGAGACCAATGAAAACTTAGAATCACTCGTACAAGAAAAAACATCAGCATTACGTAATAAGATTGTAGAACTAGAAGAAGCCTCAAAAGCAAAATCAGATTTTTTAGCAGGTATGAGCCATGAAATACGTACACCTCTCAATGCTATATTAGGATTTATCGATATTTTACAGTCGGATGAAAAGGATCCACTTAGACTGGAGCATTTTAACATTATCAAAAATTCTGGAATTTCCTTATTGACTATTATAAATGATATCTTAGATTTTTCAAAGATAGAGAGTGGAAAGATGACTCTAGAAAAACATAAGTTTCATCTCATTGAGCCTTTTATGGAACTCCATCACCTCTTTTATGAACAAGCAAAAAGTAAAGACATCCACACAGAATTGCTCTACTCTGATGAATTTCCTGAATTTTTTATCGGTGATATCGTTCGAATCAAACAAGTTGTGAGTAATTTCTACAGCAATGCAATAAAATTTACCCCAAATAATGGTTCTATTATAGCCACCCTCTCTTTTGATAAAGATAAAAACGAACTCTCATTTAAGATAAAAGATAGTGGTGTAGGTATTGGCGAAAAAAATCTCAATAAAATTTTTGAATCTTTTACACAAGAGGATAATACAACAACAAGAAAATTTGGTGGGACTGGGTTAGGGCTTACAATTTCTAAAACACTTATAAACTCCATGGGAGGAGAGATAGGTGTTTCAAGTGTCTTAGGTGAAGGAAGTGAGTTTTATTTTACACTTCCTTTGCCTATGGCAGATAATGTTGCGCTAGTTCTTGGAGATAAAGTGCCTGAGATAGATATAGAGATGCCCTTAGAGGGAAAAGTCTTAGTCGTAGAAGACAACAAAACAAATCAGATGCTCATAAACATTTTACTAGATGATGTAGAACTTGATGTAGAGATAGCCGAAAATGGTCTTGTAGCAGTAGAAATGTTTAAAAATGGAGAATACAACCTCATCTTAATGGATGAAAATATGCCAGAGATGAATGGTATAGAAGCAACAAAAATCATCCTTGAGTATGAAAAAGAGCATAAGCTTCAACATACTCCAATAGTCGCCTTAACAGCAAATGCCTTAGCTACAGATAGGGCAAGATTTTTAGCTGCTGGAATGGATGAGTTTGTTTCAAAACCGATTGATAATGAAACCTTAGTAAGAGTACTACAGAAATTTTTACTCCCTTAGAGTACTAAAGAGCCTCTATCTTCTCTTCATACTCAAAAACTATCTCATCGAGCTTGTTCTGCTCTACTTCAAGCTCTTCAAAAAGCTCTTCTACCTCAGACTCTTCTTTACTTACTATTTTTGAGAGCTCCATCAGACTTGCACTATCTCCTGCATTTGAAGCTTCTATAAGTTCTTCATGATGCCCAGTAAGAGACTCTTCAACTTCCATGATCTTGTTTTCTAGTTTTTCAACTTTTTTCTTCAGAGGTGAAGTGAGTTTATTACGTTCTCTTACTAATTCAGCTCTGCGTTTTTTACTCTCTTTTGATGTAGATTTAGGAGCAACTTTTACCTTTTCTTCTACTTCATCTTCCTCCCAACCTATTTTACTTAAAAAGTCATCATACCCACCATCAAAGTACTCTGCTCCATCACGAGCAAAGATGATGAGTCTATCACAAACACGACGAAGCATCTCTTCGGAGTGTGTAACTATGATGACTGCACCCTCGAAGTTTTGAATAGCTTCAGTTAGTGCCTCGATGCTCTCCATGTCTAAGTGGTTTGTTGGCTCATCTAGAAAAAGTAGATTTACTTCGCGAGCGAGAATCTGTCCTAGCATAACACGAGACTTCTCTCCACCTGAGAGCAAAGAAACCTTTTTATCAGCTGCATCACCACTAAACATCATCGCCCCTGCGATACTACGAATGACTTGTGTGCTTAGTTTAACATTTGCAGAGTGTATCTCATCTATGACTGTTGCGTTTGGATGCAGTCTAGCTATATTTGTCTGCCCAAAGTGTGCGAACTCTACTGAGGGGTGAGAGCTTACTGATCCACTGAGTTGCTTGAGCTCTCCGGCTAAAGTATTTAAGAGTGTTGATTTTCCTTTACCATTTTTTCCGATGATACCTATGCACTCACCGCGTTTGATACTAAAACTTATATCTTGAAAAAGTAGGTTTTCTTGCGTGTAGCCAAAACTAAGATCTTCTACTTCTAGCATCACCTTTGCAGGAGACTCTTTGAAGTTAAAATCAAATGCAAGACTACTATCAAACGCCAGATCTTCCATAAGCTCCATCTTCTCAAGCTGTTTTACCTTAGACTGTGCTAGGGCTGCAGTAGAAGCTCGTGCCTTGTTTTTGGCTATGAACTCTTCGAGCTCTTTTACCTTTTTATCTTGGGCAATTTTCTGTTTTGCATAGTGCTCATCGTTGAGAGCTAACTGCTCATAGAACTTATGCGTATTTCCCTGAATCATCTCTATATTTTTTCGTACTATACCCATAGTATGAGTACAGACACTATCCATAAAGTCGCGGTTATGGGTGATAAGGATGACCTCTCCTTCAAAGGCACGAAGAAAGTTCTTAAGCCAGCGAAGGGAGACAATATCTAGGTAGTTGGTAGGTTCATCGAGTAACAAAAGGTTTGGCTCAGTGACCAAAAGTTTGGCAAGGTTTATGCGTATCTGATACCCACCAGAAAAAGAGAGAGGATCTTTTTCTAAATCCTCCCCAGAAAATCCAAGTCCAAAGAGTATCTTCTCCACTCTATAGACATCATACTTCATCTCCTCTTCTAACGCAAGGGCTGCCTCCTCTCGAAGTGTCGACTCACTAAAGGTAAGGTGCTGCTTGAGAGTCCCTATCTTGTAGTTTTTAGGGATGATGATCTCTCCACTATCTGGTATCTCTTCCCCTAATATCATCTTAAAGAGTGTAGACTTTCCACTTCCATTTCTTCCTACAAGACCTGTTCTATTTCCAGCATTGAGCTTAAAATTTAGATTTTTAAAGAGTTCTTGAGAGGCGAAATTTTTGAAAATATTTTGTAGCTGTATCATGGGGCTCTTTTAATTTTTTTAGTATTATATCAAAAAGAGAGAATTAAAAAAAAAGACCTTAAAAAAAACAGAGGATATGAAACTGATTTATACTTATATAAACTTTAGCCATTAAAGCATAAAAAAGTTTTCACACTAAATATGCTATAATGTGTACATAAAAAAGAGAAGCGAGGGTAAGATTATGCAAGTATCATCAAATACAAACCAGTATCAATCACTACAAGCGCAACAACCAACTGAACCTAAGTACACTGATAAAGAGATTTATGAGGCTAGTCAAGGAAATATTAGCCGTGCTAAAGATGGTAGTTTAGGTCTAACACCTCAAGGTGAGACAAATATCAACAATGCCAAAAATGCTAAATCTGAAGAAGTAGCAGAACAAGTACAAACTCAAAAAGATGAGACGCGTGCATCTGCAACGAATCTTCTAGCTGCAAGTTCTAAAAAATCTCAAGTAGAGATATATCTAGCAGTAGCAACAGATGGTAAATCTTCTTCAGATAACACAACAGCAGATGTCATCAGCAATCTAAGAGATGTGCAAAAACAGAACAATGCGGTTCAAGCCTATGCAGCATACCAAGAGGCACAGAAAAACGGAACACCAGCTCTTTACTAAGAGCTAACTCCCACTTTAAAATTGCCTAACTAAAGGGGAACGACCTTTACCTCATCTGCTAATAAGTAACAGATAAACCCTTTGACCTTTTTTTGTGTTATCTCACTAATAGCTTTGACATAGTAACGAACCTGCTTTACATGGTACTCACTAAAAGCAAGAGAACTTTTGTAGTCTATGACATGAAAAGAGCCATCTATATTCTCTACGAGCAAGTCTACATAACGAAGATTATTTTTATAGCGAAGTGCTTTTTCTCTGTGACATACACCATCAGTCAATTTTTTTATCTCTTCTGAGTCTACAAACATTTTTACTCTATTATAAATATCCTCTATCTCTTGCTCTTCTAAAGTAAACCCAAACTTATTGAGTAACATACTTTTTGCACTCTCTAAATTCTCTTCATTAAACTCAGCCATCATCTCTAACATATAGTGCATAGCGATACCAAAGTTTATGGCTTTAAGATTGCCCTCTTTCTCACTCTCTAGTGCTAAGATATCACTCTGTGTTCCATAGTAGAAGTCTTGAAACTTTAAGTTCTCAAACTCTTGTACAACCTTCTGCTCTACCTCTTGCACTTGAAGTGAACCAAAACGACACGGTGCTAACTCCACGATGTCAAAAGAGGATTTCTCAGACTTTTTTACGATGATGAGATGATCTCTGGCTCTTGTAAACGCCACATACAGAGCATTGAGACTATCTTCTCGTACAAGTTGCTCCTCTTTTGCTAGTGCTCGCTCATAAGCAACATCTAACACATCTCTGCCCTTTGTTCGCAGATAGACACCCTTAAGCTCTATAGTATCATACTCATAGATGATACTCCCTCTGGAAGCTGGTGGCTTTTTCAGGCGATCCATCACGATGACATGTTTATACTCTAGCCCTTTAGACTTATGCACGGTAAGCACTCGCACACCACTTAGATCTGATGCGGCCGCTGGTGTATCTAGGCGTTCATACTCAAACAGAAGAGCCTCTATATCCTCATAGCGACTCACAGCATGCAAAAAGCGAATAAGGTGAAAGTCATTAGTAGAGAGGGAGAAGCTATCTATGACAGACTTTAGGATATCAAAGAGGCTTTTATTATTAAGATCTACTGGGTAGATTCTTCTAGGTTCTTGCTCTATGAGGGCAAAGAAGTTCTCTCTGTATATCTCCTCTTGAAAGTAGAGGTACTTAAGATACTCTAGGAGTGCTTGCACACTTCTCTGGTTGATAAGTTTTGTAGTGGTCTCAGTTACGACTTCGAGATTTGCATCAACGAGGGTGTTCTTTATCTCCTCGCCATCTCCATTTGTCGCACAAAGAATAGCTATGTCGTTAAGATCTGCACCTGCGTCTATGAAACGATGCACCTGCTGGAGAGTCTCCTCTAAGAGCTCATCATTTTGCACCACCTCTACATAGCCACCACTCGCTTCCTCTCGCACAAGCTGGTCACTATAGCCTGCTATCTTTTCTCGGAATGTTCGGTTAACAAACTCTATGACCTCTTTCTCAGAGCGATAGTTTGTCAGGAGTTTTTCAACCTCTGTCGCGTTTTGTCGTACCACTTCGCCAAAGAGAGCACTCACTCCTCCACGAAATCTATAGATAGACTGCTTCACATCCCCAACAAAGAAAAAACTACCATTCTCAAAGATACCATTTCCAGAAGTTATCTCCTCTATGAGAGGTTTGAGTATCTCATACTGCACTATACTTGTATCTTGAAACTCATCAAGCAGCATATGCTCTATCTTTGCGTCAAGCCTGAAGTAGAGAAACTCACTATCATCTAAACGGTGTAGTATCTCATAGACAAGAGCTGTCACATCAGAAAAACTCAGTTCGCTGTTTTCCATATAGAGTGCTTTTTTTGACTTGGTGTAGATACCCACAAGCTCACTCAGAGCATAAAAGAAGTTCTGCTCCTTTGCCCTATAGTACTCACTGAGTGAACTCTGTATAGTATGCAAACATCTGTTCATCTCAAGAGTAAAGCACTTTTTAAAGACCCAGTACTCTAATGACTCTTTGAGTACCCAAGACTTCGCTTTAAGCTCCTCAAAACTCTCAGCCACTACAGCCTTTTTCAGTGAAGCAGATGCCCCATCACAACTTGCAACGATAGCCTGCAGATCTGCAAGAGCCGCCATAGCACGAGACTCTATCTCTTTTGTTTGCACTTGAGTAAAGCTTATGCCTGAGAGCTCCTCTTTTTTACTATAAAACTCATCCAGAAGGGTAAAGATATCACTCACTCTTTTGTTAGACTCTAGCGAGAGATTGATGAGTAGGTCGCGTTTACCTGCTACGCTTACCTCTTTTAAAAAGCGAGAGAGAAGTTTCTGCTCATGCTGGGCATTAAAGGTTGAGAAGTCTGGCATCAAAGAGGCATAAAGAGAAAATTTACGAAGTATCTGAGTAAAGAAACTATCTATAGTCATGATCTTTGTGTTGGCGTTTAGGAACTCTTTGAGCAATTTGTCTCGTTTTGCTAGAAGCTCAGGCTCACTCATCTCACACACTTTAGCTATCTCACCTAACTCTCCACGAGACTCCAGCTGCTCTAGTGTCTCCACTATACGCTCACTCATCTCTCGAGCTGCTTTGTTTGTAAAGGTAAGTGCCAGTATCTTTGAGGGCTCTGCTCCCATAAAAAGCAGAGAGAGGTACCGCACAACTAGCATAAAAGTTTTACCACTTCCAGCACTAGCCTCGTATGCGAGATTATTTTTAAACATCTATACTCCTAAAGCAGCGATTTGCTAGTGATTTTGGATAGGATCGACTCTTAGCTGAGGACTCTGCCACTCTTTGGATATCCTCTTCTTTGAGTGAGCTATGTGCACTAAAGTCTCTTTTTTTATAGCTCTCTTTTGGTAGTACTCCAAGCCCTATAAGACTCTTTGCAATATGATCTGCCATGTTAAGCACAGAGGAGGCTTTGACTATCTCACAGCGAGCATAGCGCTCTCCCTCAAAAGAGATATCAGCCGCACGCAGGGAAGCATCCTCTCCGGGAATCTGCTGTGCTCCATAGAGAGGCTGTGACATGATCTTCGCGTTTGAGAAGACGGGGATAAACTGTGACATGTGTTTGATGGCAGAGGATGTTCGCTCTTTAACAGCCTCTTTGCTCCACCCTTTTTCTATCTTGGATAAAAAGAGGGGTGGAAGTTTTGGTTGGGCACTGTTTGGAGAGCTTTTTACCAAGCCATCACTAAAGAGTGTGACATTTTTTGTCATGCCGTGGAGTTGGAAGTAGCCATCTGGGTAGGGAGTAAACTGTGCCATTCCTCGAGGAGTACCACGCTCACCATGAAAGATAACCTCAGGCCAGCTCCCCTTAAATGCCTCACACTTGGTCACATAAGCCGCCTTAAACTCTACGAGTCTCTCGCGTCTCAACCCAAGCATATCATCTATCTCTCCACTACGAAAACCTGCTGCGTTTATGAGGTAGTCAAACACTTGCTCTTTGCATTCGCCCTCTTGCTCATACTCTATGAGAAATCTTCCGTTCTCTTCTTTGACATCTTTTACTTCTGTCTGCGTGAAGATAGTTGCGTTTTTGTTTTTGGCTAGCCATAAAGAGACAGTTGCGCCAAGACGAAAGATATTGATACCATACTCTTGCACCATCACAAGTGGGTACTGGAGTTTCTCTAGCTCTATGTGATGTGAGAGAGGGATCATCCACTCCTCTAAAGTCTGTGGATGCGTGACCTCCTCTCTCTCTTTGAGTGCGAGCATATCCTCATAACTAAAGAGTTTATAGTAGAGTTCAGGGTCTCCTAGCACTCTGTTGGCAGCATCCTCTTCTATGAGCTTTTTATACTCTTTTTGTAGTAACTCCAAACGCGAGAAGAGATCAGAAGCGGAGCCACTATCCTCTTTTGGTACAGCTATGACTGTAGGTCTGTAGTCTATGGCTTGAGGGTAAAGACGTATGAGTTCTATGGACTCTTTTAGGAGTGTAAGACACTGCTCATCGGAGATATCACGGTAGAGATTACCACCTGCATGAAGATGACAAATGGGTGGTCCACTCACTAAACTCTTAGACTTCTCAAAGAGGGTCACATCTACACCAAGTTCACTAAGATAGAGTGCGACCGAAGAGCCAGCAACACCACCCCCAACAACAGCTACACGAAATAACTCTTTTTGCATTATGCTAAAAGCCCCACAAGCTCACCCATACTTGCTATAACATAAGTCGGTTTACTCAGCTCTATAGGCTCTGCATAGTTGTAGCCATAACTAACCCCAACAGACTCCATCCCTGCTCCGTGAGCAGCTAAGATGTCGTTTTTAGAATCCCCTATCATCACAGACTCCTCCACACTCACCCCTAACTTCTCACAGATATGTAGCAGTGGTTCTGGTCTTGGTTTTTTCTGCGTTAGTGAGTCCCCACCTATGTAGTACTCAAAAAACTCACCAATAGCTAAGCCCTCTAAAATAGGAGCTACAAAAGCATAAGGTTTATTTGTCACTATGCTTAAACGGTAGCCCTTTTCTTGAAGTGTCGTGAGTGTCTCTTTTACTTCTGGGTAGAGAAGTGTCTCTTCGCAGACATTTTTTGCATACGAGGCAAGAAAAATCTCTAAAGCCTTGTTAAAGAGCTCCTCTTGCACCTCTTCTTCTATCTCTTTTTTCCCAAGCAAAGCACGTTTTACGAGAGTCTGTGCACCATTGCCTACCCAGTTGTGGATAGTCTCTAGGCTGAAGTTTTTTCGTCCTAGTTGTGTGAGCATGTCATTAAGCGCTAAGGCTAAGTCTTGTCCACTATCTATAAGTGTTCCATCAAAGTCAAAGAGTAGAAGTTTTTTGTTTTTTAGCATACTATCCTCTATCTACCACAGATAATTTTGTACTCACAGTAGGTGCAGTTTTTCTCATCTTCACACATCTTAGTATCGAGCTCTTCTACTTGCAGTAGGTCTTTTATGTGTGCACCTAGTATCTCGAGCTTCTCCTCTAAAAAAGTCTCAGGGACAATTTTTAGCTCTTTTAGGTCATAAAAAGCACAGCTCTCAACACTCCCTAGCCCTGCCGCTAAGAGATAATAAAACTCCATCTGAAAGTCAGTTGCCTCGGTGAAGTTATTTTTGTTATAGAGCGTATAGGAGCCAGTTTTATAGTCAAGTACAGAGACTCTATCCTCGCGTTTATCGACCCTATCTATATAGCCCTCTAAAGTGATACCCCCAAAAGGAGCTTCAAAATACTCCTCAGTAGCGACAACCTTATAGCCCTGCTCAAACCGAGCTAGCTCTTGAGCGCCAAACTCTCTGAGACGGCGCTTTTGTATCTCTATGAGGTAACTATCAAGCTCACTCTCACCGCGCTGAGCGTCTAACTCTTTTTCTAAATCTCTCTGTAGTATTTTGGCATCTGTGTAGCTACTTTTTTTCCTATAGAGCTCTTTGAGTGCTAGATGGACTGCATTTCCTATCTCGTACTCCTGTGGCATATCAGAGGGGATTGTATGATTTTTTAGATGTTGTATATATTTAAAATAGTACTTGCGTTTACAAGTTAAGTAGGTTTTTAGTCGTGTAGCAGAGAGCTTTACATCTTTAAAACTATACTCATATGTTTTATCTTCAAAAAGTTTTTTCTCTTGAGGCTCTGCACGAAAAAGTATGCTTGCGAGTGCAAGCTCATCATGTCTCACGCTTACCTCTACACCGAGCTGCTTTAAAAAACGTGAACCTGTTGACTCACTCGAGCTTACAAAAGAGATAGCAACCTCTTTAGAGGCATTGATGAGTTGTAAATAGTAGTGCTTTTGTAGGTTCTCTCTATCTTTCATCGTTGGCAAGCCTGCTACTTCACGGATAGCGGAGTTTAAAAACATATCTTTATCGCTGCGTTTCGGGACATTTGTATCATCAAAGTCTACGATGATAACCCCATCAAACGCCACACTTCTTGTCTCAAGCACTCCCATAACAGTGATTTTACCACCGCGAATATCATCGAGTGTTCTTGCTGCTAAACGCTGCATGAAGAGAGTAAGGAGTGATTTCACTCGCATACCCTGCATAAAGGGAAGAAGTCTCTCAAAACCAAAAAGCTCCTCTTCATAAATCTTTATCTCGTGTTTATCCCCAAAAAAATCAAGTATACTTCGCATAAACTCTGTAAAATCTATTTCCTGAGCCTCTTTATAATAGACTCCTAAAAGTAGCATATAGAGTTCATCCCCAACTCGTTCTTTTCTTGCATTGTTTTCTTCTGAGACTAAATCTAGCACTTTTATAGTTGCTTGAAGTTTTGCATAGATTTTTGACTCCCGAAATGGTACTCCCATCGCTAGATTTAAATTTGACTTGAGATCGAAGCTTTTAAGGAGCTGTGCAAAAGTTTCATTAGGCACGATAATAGCGATATTTTCTGCTTTATAGCCTCTGTTTATAAATTCGTATATCTTATTTTTTACAAAAGCTATCTGTAGAAGAGGCTCACTAAAACTCTCACAACTTATATTAGCATTTGAAACTATTGGAGTAGACTCAATAATACTTTTTTTATTAAAGTTTATAGTGTAACTTTTACCTATCTCAGTCTCTATTCCTAGTGTAGCGAATCTCTCCTGCATCTTAGTGTTAAATCGGCTTGTACTAAAAAGTAGTGTCACACTAGAGTGCTCACAAGACCTCTCTAAAAGCTCAAACTCAAAGTTTGTAAGGTGCCCATCTATTTTAAGTCTTATATTTGGGTTGAGTTTGAGATAGCTTTCATTAAATGTATAGAGTTTGGGTAAAAAGATTCTATCTAAGTATTTAGCATCATCACAGAGTTTCTCATAGCGTTTGTACAATTCTGTGAGGATAGTGATATGCTCTTCATACTCTGCATAAACATCAGCACTCATAAGAGAGTGAATGTCATAAAGTTCAGCACTAAGTTCACCAAAAAACTTAAAAATATAACTGCTATTTTTTGTAAAGGTGAAAAAGTTACGTTCAATTTGTAGGGAACTAAAAGCATCAAAATTAGAAGCTTCGAGGAGAAGTAGTGTTCTGGTATCCTCATCTATAAACCTATATCCTTCAACTTTACAAAGTTTAGAAAGAAAATCACCCATAGTGATATAGTTTGGTAAAAATAGAGAGGAAGATGTAACTTGGAGTTGCTCGTGGCGAATAGCACGAGCTGTAGGGAGGACTATGGTTTGAGTATCCATAAGACCTTCCTAGAATTCATAGGAGTTAGCGTTTCTTGTATCTGCTTTTATATTGTAAAATTTGTAATCTTTGCCAATACTTACTTTAGTAACGAGATTCCAAACACCTGCTTTAGGAAATTCTAAGCCACTAAAGGTATAAACACCTTCTGACTCTTTTGGGTCTTGAAATGTCTTATTATATTTTCCTGTTTCAGGACGACTAATAGCAAGAATAATTTCCGCATTCTCTATACTCTTTCCATTTTTATCTTTTACTTTAAAAGAGACAGTTGCCTCTTTTGTAGCTAATTTTTTTGGAATATATTCTATCGTATACTTTGTATCAAATGCTAAAGCTGCTTTAATCAACTTGTTTGCATTTGCATCTGCATCTTGATAGTGTGTCATATAGCTATCGCTTGCTTGAATATCTGCTTTACTAGTCACAACTATAGTTGCTACACAGAAACCAAATACCAATGTAATTGCACCACCTAATATATATGGCCAGATTTTTCCGCTACTCATGTTCATTTTTATGCCTTCTTCTATATAAATATCTTCTTATATACATAACTATAGCATATAAAACAAAACCGTAGAAAAACAGTTTCACAAAAAAGAGTGTCTCTTGATTTGTGTCACCGGGATCATTCTTTAAAGTTACATTATGACTCACAGCTATCTGATGAGCGATGTCAATGTAGCCGTTAAACATTGAAGCTGCATACTTTCCTATAAGCTGTTCGGGTTTTGCTTTTCCTGCAAGTAGGGGTAAAATACTTCCACCATAATCAGTACGCATCTCATTAAAATGTTTCCAGCTATCTGCATTTGCTATAGCCATTACAAAGGCTTGCACAGCAGATGCTGCAGGACTCAACACCTGATGTCTGTTAAAATACTTATATAAAGATTTATTGCTTACCGCTATATCTATCTCAGAGTTTAACTCTGCAAAGATCAAGAGAACAGTAGGATCTGTAAAATTTGTTAAAAGTGATTTTTCATACTCTGACATTGAGACACCTTTAGGTAACTCTTTAAGCATAATAAGTCTAAGCGATATACCTGTTTTCGTATAAAGTTCACTTCCAAGTGTTTCTATCTGATCTTTAAATGCACTACGATGCACTACATCATCTTTATATAAATATTCTGCACTAAGTGATGTTTGAAAAAATATTGTGAGGATGAGGGCAAAAAGCCCTCTAGTTAAAAACTTCAAAAAAAGTCCTAACCGATATAAAGGTGATTAGGTGTTAAAACCGAGAAAAGTGTAAACGCGGCCATGATAACAAGACCAACTGCAATAATTTTTTCCATTTTTATTCTCCTACTTCACATCAACTATATGACTAGCACTAGTAGTGTCAATCATCTTAATTGAAGTTTCATCTTTAATTTTATAAAAGTTTTCTGCATTAGCATTTTGTACACCCATAGCATTGACAGTTAAAAATGCCAAAATACTAAGAAGCAAAACAGTTGCTATTAGCATACCCGTTATACCATCAAGAGCGAATAGGCTTCTATTTTCATTCATACCTAACTCCTTATTTACTTAAGCTAGTGATATATGCACCAACAGCTTCTTTTTGCTTAGCATTCAGTCTATCAAATGCAGGCATAGTACCGATAGCACCTTTTTTACCATGGTTAAGAACATTCGTCACTAATGTTGGAGTAAACTCACGAATATTTGGAGCTACATACTCCATACCGCGACCATCCATACCATGACATGATGAACATACACCAGCAAATACTTTTGCACCAGCACTCTTTTCATCTTTAAATCCACCAGATACAAATTTTGCTACTTCATCAATTTCACTATCAGAAATAAGAGCACCTGTATTTGCGTTGAAAAGACCATTACGATCTGGCATTGGCATTTCAGAACCAAGGATATGGTTATTTGAACCATGTTCAACTACATATTTCACTGACTTATCTTGAATTCTTACATTTAAGTTAGCCGCTTGACCATCAATACCATCAGCAGCAAGACCGTGACATACTTTACACTCTGCGAGGAATACTGACTCACCCATTTCAACTAGTCTATCACCAGTGATTGAAGCATACTGAGCATTAAACTTAGCATCATGAGTAGCAACATCTTCGTTATACTCTCCTATTTGAGAGTAAGCATTTACAGGATAACCTAATACCCAGTACCACATACCCCAAATCATTGTACCTAAGAACATAACAGCCCAGCCAAAAGGTACTGGATTCTTATATTCGCCTATGTTATCCCACGACTCTTCTGCTAATTCACCATCAGCAGTATCAGTTTGCATTTGACGTACATACTTAATAACTACAAATACTGTAATAATTACAAGAACAACCGCACCTGTAACTGCAAGTGTGTTGACTATATCACCATTTAAACCACCCTTAGATGTACCTACTGAAAGGTAAGTAAATCCAAGCATTGCAGCTGTAATGATAATTCCCCAAAGATAAAGCTTATTCATATATCTCTCCTATTTTTTATCATCTTTTGGTAAAGAATTCACCGGAGTGTCTTCTATACCATCATGTAGTGCCATATTGCTATACTCTTCATAATCATGTCCATCTGCATCTTTTCTATTTTTATATAAATGATATATATAAGCATAGAGTGCAACTGTCATAAAGACTGTCACTGCAAAGTAGCCATAAGCTTGAAATTCAACACTAAACACTACGTTATCCTACTTAAGACTATTTAAGTATGCTATAAGTGCTACGATCTCTGGGATCTTGCCACTTGCAATTGCATCTTTAATATCTTGATCTTTCATATCTTTTGCAACAATTTTTGCTTCAGCTAAAGCCATAGCATTTGCTTCTGCAACAGATTTTCCCAATTTAACAATTTTAGTTGACCCATCTTTCATAGGAACTGGTTTGTTATAAGGTACTGCAAAGAACTGTGCATCTGTTAATTGCTCTGCAAAAGCAGTATCAATATCAGTTACATTTTTATATAACCATGTATACTTAGGCATAATTGAACCTGGTACAATAGCAGCAGGATCTTTCATATGATTCTCATGCCAATCAGTTGTACGGTAGTTACCTACACGGTGTAAATCTGGACCAGTTCTTTTAGAACCCCAAAGGAATGGACGGTCATAAGCATACTCACCACTTAAAGAGTAGTGACCATAACGATCAGTCTCCGACTTAAATGGACGAATAAGTTGTGAATGACAAGCATTACAACTGTTTTTAATATAAACTTGACGACCTGCTAACTCTAAAGTAGAGTAAGGAGTTGTCCCGATTACAGGACGAGACTGTTGTGCAAAGTTTGGAACGATTTCTACCAAACCTGCAAACGCGATTGCAGCAAATACACCTACCGCGAAAAAGAACGGGTGTTTTTCTAACCAATGAAACATAATATAATCCTCCCTTTCTTAAGCGCCCATAGGCGATGCATTAGCTGGTTCACTATCAAGTCTTTTTCCAGCAGTCATAGTTTTATAAATGTTATATGCAAACATTAAGAAACCAGTTAAGTATAACAGTCCACCAACACCACGAATAGCATAGTAAGGGTGTAAAACTGTAACAGTATCAATGAAAGAGTAAGCCAAGTTACCAAATTCATCGTGAGCACGCCACATCATACCTTGAGTAATACCTGCAATCCACATAGAAGTGAAGTATAAAACAACACCTAAAGTTTGAATCCAGAACTGAGAAGCCATTAATGACTTAGAGTAGATCTCACGTTTAAATACACGTGGAGCCATGTGGTAAAGTGCGGCCATAATCATAAAGCCAACCCAACCAAGAACACCATCATGAACGTGACCAACAATCCAGTCAGTAAAGTGAGCAATAGCATTAACAGATTTAATAGCTTGGATAGGACCTTCTAATGTTGAGAACATATAGAATGTAGAACCAAGAACCATAAACTTGATTAGTGGAGATGCTGCAACTTGTTGCCACTCACCTTTCATTGTTAAAAGCATATTGATCGCTGAACCCCATGAAGGAAGAATAAGAACTACTGAGAAGATTGATCCCATAGTCTGTACCCAGTCAGGAACAGTTGAATAGAGTAAGTGGTGACCACCAGCCCATAAGTAAACAAACATCAATCCCCAGAAAGAAAGTAATGACAGTTTGTATGAGTAGATAGCTTGACCAGACTCTTTTGGTAAAAAGTAATAAATCATAGCAACAATAGGAACCGTAAAACCAAATGCAACTGCATTGTGACCATACCACCATTGAACTAGTGCATCATTTGTACCAGCATACATAGAAACAGAGTGAAACCAATCACCGATGTGTGTCTCACCAGCTGCAGATGTTGCAAGCCATGTAGGAACTTCCATGTTATTAAATAGATAAAGCATAGCTATACCTAAGAAAGTAGCGATGTAATACCAAACTGAGATATATAAACTCTTTTCACGGCGTAAACCGATAAGACCAAACATATTCACACCAAAAAGTACCCAAACAACAACAATAGCGATGTCTATTGGCCACTCAAATTCAGCATACTCTTTTGAAGTAGTCTCACCAGCTAAAAGTGATACAACAACAGCAGCAACTGTAATGACATATAACCAAAACTGTAACTTCCCTAAAAACATCAATAGTGATGATTCTGCCATTGATACTTTTAGTACCCTTTGACCAACATAATACCAAGTAGCAAAAATACCACTAACAGTAAAACCAAATATTACAGAGTCCGTGTGTAACGGACGGAGACGACTAAAGTTTGTGAATTCTGCCAAACCTGAACCTAGTATTGTATTAATACCAGGGAATGCAAGTTCAAATGCTAGAATTACACCGATGAGCATACCAACAATACCTAAAGCGATTGTTGTAAGCATAAACATCTTTGCAACTGTATAGTCGTACTCTAATGGACGATTCTCCATATATAGCCTCCTTAAGATTCAAAGCAATTAAGTTTAGTAAATATGAAAAGTATTTAGTAAACTAATTAACACTGAATAATAGCGACTCAATGGTTTAAATTATCTTAATTATTAGTGAAATTTTGAGATTTATTAGCTTTGTGTTTACTTTTGGAATTTTATTTTATTTTAAGAAATGGTGATATTTTTGTGTTTTATAAGCAGGACTTATCTAGTCTGCTTATTATCTTTTAATGAGAGCGAGAAATTCAGAGAATATATAGGCACTCTCTTTAGGTCCAGGACTAGCTTCTGGGTGATGCTGTACTGAAAAAATAGGAGCATTATTATAAGAAAGCCCTTCGATAGTATTATCAAAAAGATTCGTATGTGTCACTGTAGCTATCTCAGTAATATTATCAGGTACATTGTAGTTGTGATTTTGTGCAGTTATCTCTACTAGACCTGATTTCTCATTTTTTACAGGATGGTTTCCACCATGGTGACCAAACTTAAGTTTAAAAGTATCGTAACCATGAGAAATACTTAAGAGTTGATGTCCTAGACAGATACCAAACATAGGCACTTTTGCAGCGATAAGTTTTTTGATCTGCTCTTGCTCTTTTTTGAGAACAAGTGGATCACCTGGTCCGTTTGATAAAAAGACACCATCTATAGTTTTAGTATTGTACTGAGCAATGAGATCTTCTGCTTGAAAATCATTTGGAATTACATCTACACTGATTCCGGCACTTACGATTTCATTTAAGATATTGCGTTTGACACCGAAATCTATTACAGCTATTTTAGCCTGTGCTTCGGGAGCCTCTTCATACTCAAAACCTTCCATCTTGTTATATGTACTTGAAGTATGTTTATAGGCTTTCTTCGTACTTACTTGTTCGATGTAATTTACATCTTCTATACGAGGTGCATCAGCGAGTTGCTTTGCAAGCTCTTCTTTGTCGCTTATATCAGTAGAAGCTATCATCATCATAGCTCCCTCACGCCTGATCATCTTCGTTAAGTATCTTGTGTCTATATCGCAGATACCCATAACACCGTGCTCTTTTAAGAAGTCAGCAAGAGAACCCTCTGCACGGAAGTTTGAGTAGCGCTCTTGATGTTTACGTACTATCATACCCTTAGCATGAGCAGAATTACTCTCCATATCTTGAGCATTAACACCAACATTACCAATCTCAGGCATTGTAAAAGTTACAAATTGTCCTGCATATGAAGGATCAGACATGATCTCTTGATAACCACTCATAGAAGTGTTAAAAACTATCTCCCCAACTACTGTTTTCTCTGCTCCAAAACTGTTTGCCTCTAAAAAAGTACCATTTTCAAGATAGATATAAACTTTTTTCATACTCACTACTCCATACCTCTTTTCATCATCTCTTCACGATAGATTTTCTCATGTAAAATATCAAACTCATCAGTTCCAGGAATATAATGCTTTTTATATGAACGTATCTTATCCATAACTGCATCTTCAATCTCTTGCGTATCTGCTATAAACCCTGTAATAGCATTATAAATAATATTTTTAATACGGTTTTCACTTACATCAAAATGAATAAGATCTTCTTCATAAAGCTCATCTAAAATTTTATGACTTATATCTGAAAAACGCTCTTCATAGTTTAAAATAACTCCAAATTCTGGTGCTAATTTCTTTTTAATCATAAAGAAAAGTTGACGTTCATCTACAAGTTGAAACTCAATCTCTTCTTCATTGTCATCACAAATAAGATCAACTTTTTCTTCAAGAGCTATCTCTTTTTTTACATCTTCTTCAAAAATCTTCTCTGCTTCTTGTGCTACACGCTCAAGGCCTTGAGTCATTGTAACTGAGCCACTTTTGTTTAAGTCAATTGCTATTTTATTTGCTATATGGGGAATAGTTTTAAGTGATATTTTCATGAGTAAGGGCCCTATTTATTTATTTAAATTTGGACATTTTACTATAAGTAAGGTAAAAATCTTATTAGGGGAAGATTATTTGCTTAAAAGTTGTGTCAGTTCCGCAGCTTTCTTGGCATCCATTTTTGTAAGAATTTTTCCTACTACTTTAGGTTTAAGAGATTGGAGAATCCCCTTAGCTTCATCATTTGGCATATCTGTGAGTATATTTGCAGCAGATGCTGGTTTCATTTTCGCAAATGTTTGGGCAATTTTACTCATCTTTGTACTTTTGAGTTCTTTCAGTGCAGCTTCATTTTTAGCTAACATCTCTTTTGTATTTTTCTCTTTAGCTGTAATAGTTACTAGTTTATCATCTAACTCTTGTTTTTGAAGTGTGAGTTTTGTCTCTTTCTGTTTGAGCAATGCTTCAGTAGCAACTTTTAGAGCACTCAGTGCCTGTTTTTGTTCATCTATACGCTCTAGCTCAACAAGGAGTTCCCCTTTTCGTTCTTTAAATATCTCTGTACACTCAAAAAGTTTTTCGCTTGTTTGCAAGGCAAAAAGGTGTGTAGTGATTAGTAATGCAAATAGTAGTTTTATCATGAAGCTTCTCCAAATTGGCTTTTTTGTTTTTTCTGTTTCATCTCATAAGTCATCAAAGCTACTTCATCAAGATCTTTCGCCTCTCTCATTCTTTTCTTTTTGAGGATTTTTTTAATCTCTTCAAGCTCAAGATAGTTAAATTTTTCATACTCTATACTATCTTTTTTGAGTTGTTGTTTAGCCTCTTTTATCTCATGGAGTGCATAATGTATCCACTCTTGGTTATGAGATATTAGGCTTCTTTGAGCATCTAAAAGTGTTCGTGCAGATAAAAATTCTTGAATGTTTCCAGTTTGTGGGGTCTTTATCGTATGAAGTTCTAACAAAGAAGTTTTAAGTGCTTCTTGCGCACTATGAAGATTACTATTGGCACCTTGAAGCACTCTCTCACTATGCTGCATAATGTTTTTCTTAACACTTACAAGAGGTGAGTAACGAGTCTTCATTTTAAGTACTTATTTCCTTAGAGGATTATAGTATCATCTCTTTCTGGTGATGTAGATATAATACCAACTTTAGTTTTACTAATCTCTTGAATAGTATTGACAAAGTCCTGTGCATCTTTAGGAAGTGCCTCAAAAGTTCTAGCTCCTACAGAGTTACTCCAACCTTTAAAAGTTTTATAAATTGGTGTAACAGCATCTAAATCAGATGGCATATAGTCAATAGTCTCACCATTTAACTCATAAGCAACACAAAGTTTTACTTCATCAAAACCGTCAAGAACATCAAGTTTCATAAGAGCAAGTTCATCACAACCATTAAGACGTGCTGCATGACGAGTAGCTACAGCGTCAAACCAACCACAACGGCGAGCTCGTCCAGTAGTAGTACCAAACTCATGCCCTTGTTCACCTAAACGCTGGCCATCCGCGCCAAAGTCTTCAGATGGAAAAGGCCCATTACCAACGCGAGTACAGTAAGCTTTAACAATACCGATAACCTTACCGATGTCTTTAGGGTTGATACCAAGACCGGTACAAGCACCTGCAGATACCGTTGCAGAAGATGTCACATAAGGATAAGTTCCATGATCAATGTCAAGAAGTGTACCTTGAGCACCCTCGAGTAAAATTCTCTTATTTTCATCAAGAGCCTTCCATACAAGTTGTGTTGTATCTGTAATAAAAGGAGCAAGTTTAGCTTTATAGCCTTCTAACTCAGCCAATAACTCTGACTCTACTGGAGTAGCAATTTCGTAAATATCAAAAATTTGGCGATTTTGTTCAAAATACTCGATAATTCCAGCAGTTAGTTTAGCAGGATTTAAAAGTTCACCAACACGAAAACCAGTACGGTTAATTTTGTCTGCATATGCAGGTCCGATTCCCTTACCAGTTGTACCAATAGCCTTGTCACCTTTAAGACGCTCTTTAGCTTGGTCAACTAGTGCATGATAGTAAAGGTTTAAGTGTGCTTTATCAGAGATATACAGACGATCCTCAAGCCCTTCGAACTGCTCCATCTCTTTGATGATAGACTCAGGTGAAAGAACTACACCATTTCCTACTACATTTATAGCTTCAGGATTTAGTACACCTGAGGGTACAAGGTGAAGAGCAAACTTAACACCATCAACCCAGATAGTGTGACCAGCATTATGACCACCTTGAGAACGACATACCATATCGTACTCACAAGCGAGTCTATCTACTATTTTACCCTTACCTTCGTCACCCCATTGTATTCCTACGATTAAATCTGCTTTCACTATATTTCCTTACTTAGTATTTCTTCACAAACAGCGTCTGTGTATATTGCAAAACCTACCGAAGTAAGGTCTTCATTTTTATATCTTCCACCACGAGCAAAGACTTCATTGTCTTGAATAACTCTAAAAAAGAGCTCATCATAGTAGAGCATTTTTGCATAGTACATCGGTGCTAAAACTGTATTGTCACACTTCATTTGAGAGCATAAATCTTTCATCTTTTGAAGTTCTGCAACTATCGATGCAGGGGCAATAGCCATAACTTCATCAATCTGTTCTACATACTGGAGGTAAACAAGCTTAGTAAGCCACTCTTCATTTAAAGAGA
>JALWTK010000055.1 GCA_027082875.1 Sulfurimonas sp.
ATTATAAACGGTAGAAAAAAAGAGGAGATAGGTTACTTTGTACCTAAAATTTTTAAAGAAGAGTTTGAAAAGTTTAGTGCAGAGTTGCAAAAAAAGAAAAAAAGAAAAATATTGCAAAAAGTATTAGCAGCATCAAGAAAAGATAGTATTGAAGATGGAGCAGTATCTGATGGAATTGAATAGAGGAGATATCTGTTTAGTAGATTTCAATCCTGCTAAGGGTGGCGAAATGGGTAAACTAAGACCAGCTATCATTATAAGCAGTGGGGAGGATAATGATATTTTAGACACAGTCATAGTCATACCCCTTTCAACTGTCATAGAACGAGATACTATGCCATACAGATTTTATATAACTGCAAGAGAAAAGTTAGAAAGAGATAGTGATGCTTGTGTATATGAGATACGAGCATTAAGTAAAACACGGATAAAAGAGAAATTATCAAAATTAAGCAGTGATGAGATGATCTCTATTCAAAAATGTTTATGCGAAATAGTTGGATAATGAGATGAGAACAATAGGTTTACTTGGTGCAATATCTATAGGTGTTGGTGGTATGGTTGGTGGGGGGATTTTTGCTGTTTTAGGTGAAGCGGTCTCTCTGGCTCACTCTGCTACAATGTATGCATTTTTTATAGCTGGGATGGTGGCACTGTTAACCTCATACTCTTATGCAAAACTCTCTGTAAATTATCAGAGTGAGGGGGGAACTGTTACTTTTATAGACAAGGCATTTGGGCATAATCTTCTCTCGGGATCAGCTAACCTGATGTTATGGCTAAGTTATCTTGTGACTATCTCACTTTATGCGGTGGCGTTTGCTTCGTATGGGGAAACATTTTTCACTAACAAAACGCCACTCTTACACCATATACTCATAAGCACTGCTATTATCCTGCCAGCACTCATAAATCTTGTAAGTGCCTCCTTTGTGAGTAAATCAGAGACCTTTATAGTTGTTATAAAAGTTGTTTTGTTAGTCATCATCATAGTAAGTGGTGCTTCTTATGTGGACACCGATAGACTCTCTTTAGGGAGTAACTTTGCTCCTCTTTCTGTGGTGGTTGCAGGGATGATAATCTTTGTTGCTTATGAGGGGTTTGAGCTTATTGCTAATGCAGCAGAGGAGATAAAAGAGCCAAATAAAAATCTTCCACGAGCCTTTTATGGTTCTGTTTTGTTTGTTATACTGCTCTATGTTCTCATAGCTATTATCAGTGTAGGGACAGTTCCAGAGGCACAACTTCTTGAGGCAAAAGATTATGCACTGGCTATTGCTGCCAAACCAGCACTTGGACAAGTTGGATTTACCATAGTTGCAGTGGCTGCACTTCTTGCGACATTTTCAGCCATAAACGCGACTATCTACGGTAATGCACGATTGGGCTATATCATCGCCACAGAGGGAGAACTTCCTAGGTTTTTAGCGAAAGAGAAACGCGAGATACCTTTTATGGGAGTTCTTGTGACACTTGGACTGAGCTTAACTCTTGCAAATACTATAGACCTAAACGCCATCGCCATCATAGGAAGTGCAAGTTTTCTGCTTATCTTTTTTATAGTGAACCTTAGTGCTTTTAAACTGAGAAAAACTATTGAAGCCAAAACAAGTATCTTACTTCTTTCTATAACAGCTACATTTTTGGCGTTAGCAACACTGCTTTATCATACTTATGCATCTAGTCCAAAAGCAATAGTTATCTT